>JAYVSE010000161.1:0-9027 GCA_043775635.1 Planctomycetaceae bacterium
GGAGTTCCGGAAAGGCTTCCACCCTAACTTCAAAACTTATTCACCTGTGAGGCGAGCTCACAGGGGTCTATTTCAACTTGTGGGGTATAAAATGGCTGGCAGCCTATCCCACTAACAGATCGAACGGTCCTTAGCGAACCGCCACCGGAGGCGAGGAGGAGGGAAGAACCACAATCTCTTTAGCAATCGCAGCTAAGTTCTCGGCCAAGCGATCAGGCAAATAGCTTGCTTTGCGCTCTAAATCCGCATTGAGATTTTCGGGATAGATAAAGACTTGACGGCCAGCAGGTAACGTCGCTTCGATTCCGGTCACTGCCGGGTCGCTGAGCGCGGCGATCTTAGCTGCCAATTCAGCAGGTAAAGGCTCACCAACCGTTTCTAGTTCGGCAGCAATCGCCTGAATTGCCCAAACGATCTGGCGTCCGGAGTCGTAGACGAGCAGCTTAGTCTTGGGGGTATTCGCAAGCCGCTTGATCACTTCACGGCCGCCAGCGGCGGTAATCGGTTTACTCTGTACAAGATTAAGGGCGACTTCCAGCATCGACTGTAACTCCGTGGCAACTGAGGCCACGGTTGTCGGCTCGCCAAATGGCACTTGCGCAAATGCAATCGCCAATTTCTGTTCCGTTTCACTAACTTTATTTCGCAGGCTTGTGTTCGTTTTGGGATCTTTCCCGGCGACATCGAGCGCGACGCCCAGCAACGCTTCCGGCCATTCAAACTGCCGTGGCCGCCCAGGAGCGCCCGCATAAGCACGTGCCTGACGACGGCTAGGTTCGCGAAGTTCGTGATGACACGCTGCACAATCGTAAAGCGAATAATCCGACCATCGCTCTGGGGTTGCAGAATCAGCGAGCAACGAGACACCGTGCAGTCGTGCCGCAATGGCGCCAATGACGATCTTGCGTGTATTCCAAAGGGTTGCGCCGGGTGTTACGGACTTAGGTGACGCAGCGAACAACGCGGGAAAGTTCTGTTTGAAATAATTGTCGCGAGCTTCGGGAGATACCTGCTCAAGAGATGTACTCAAGGCAGATTCGGATTGCCAATGCTGTGGCATCGAAGAACAGAACGTTTGCAATTCGACGCCTGGCAACGGTGGGTGCCCGGCTGCGTACATCACATGGGTCACGAACATATTTTTATCACGATTGCCGATGTGGCAGTCGTAACAATTCGCTGCCTGTGTTCCGACGTTAACCAAGTCTCGCATGCCTGCGGCGGTTTTTTCCGCGGGTGAGAGATTACGCCATTTCTTGCCTGCATCTTGAACACCGTGTTGCTGTACCCAAGCTGTGTTCGCATCATTCTGATGACATAAATTACATGAGATGCCTGGTTGTGCCCCACCGTCTTTGGCAAAATCTTGGTTGGCTTTTTCTCCGCTGTAACCACCATGACATGTCAAGCAGTTATTGCGGAATGTTGTATATCCTTCAGGTGTCGCCACATCATAACTGAGCTTGTCGCAGATCCGCCGGCTGAGCACATTACTGGCACCGAACCAATCGGCTGGCAAACTCGACAATTGAAGTTCCGTGACAAGCTTTGTTGCTTCGTCCTCCAGTTCTTCTTTATTGAGCGGCTCGACGCGTCGTCTGGCGATTGCATGCTTGTCGTTGGCAAGCCAAAACTTCAATTCATTCTGGCGGCTGAATGAAACATCAGGTTTTGCAAAACCGCCGCCTGGTTCATAATGACATTGCCCACAAGCCTGAACACCTGATTGTTTTTGCCACGCGAGGAAGACAGGATCGGTTGCGGTGGTTGAATTTGCGTCCGCTGATGCACTCTCCTGCGCGAGCAAGGTCGAGCCATAAAGGAGGACAATCGTGGCGGTAATCGCTGACACTAATGGCCGAGGCCATTGCGAGGTTACAGGTTTCATCATGTTCACTCGTCCGACGAGTCACCCTCAAGTGCTTCGAGTTTCTTGCGTAATTCTTCTGGAGTCAGCGTCGGCTTTGGTGTTGGCTTTAGTGTAGGTTTTGGTGTTTGGTTAGCTGGCGGTGCCACTTCGGGCTTCTTTAGTGGCGGTTGGGTTGGATCAACCGCTGGCATCGCCGGGCGGTCTTTTTGCCAGCGATCACCTATCTGTTTTAGCAGATCTTGGATCTCTTGTTGCAACTGCTCAGGAGCTGGCTCGGTTTCCGCAGGGATGGGCTCTTCGTCAAGCGTAATCGGACCCAGCCACCCAACCAGTTCAAGGGTCGTTCGCCGAACTTCGGAGCGAGTTGCCGCCGGGCTTTTTCGCTTACGAATCGCGTATTCGGGGCTGCTCGTCAATGCTGGATAAGCGAGCCCACGGCGGAGCGATTCGGCAGCGTCATGCAACGGTCCGCTGGGGCCGCTGGGCCAGCTTTCGCGGGCAGCGATCGCGGCTAAGTAGAGCTGAACGGCAGATTCCCAAGTGTCAAAGCTTCGCGATTTCCCGGCGGCGGAGGCGGCTATCCGGCCCAGGCGATCGCTGCGGAACTGGGATCTTTCCATTTGTCCTGCACCGTCGACCCAGGCAGCGATGGCTAGTCTGGCTTCTGAAACGGCCGCAGCGGCTTCCAAGGCATTGGGATTGGGTCCCGATTCCATCACGGTTTGAACGTCTTCCAAAGCAAGCATTAGCCGCTGATCTTCCGCCATTGCCTCGCCTTGTTCCATTCGATAGCGGATGACCCAGATCAAACCCCCAGTATTCCACGCCGACAGCGGTGCAATTGCTTGTTTACCATCAGCTCTAGGCGTCCGCCGAGCATCTTTCAAGCCGAGCGCATGGTGGCATGAGGAGCAATCGTATGCAGACAACTCTGGCCATTGGCTAATCGTATGGCTGCCTGTCGTACGTGCTTGCAGCAACGACAGTGACGCATCTGCGGCCGCAATTTGGCCTGCTAGCCAAAGCTGCGCTTCATAAAATGTTTTGTCGTTAGATTCCGTATCTCGCCAATGCTTTGGTTCTCGCGCATGGAATGTTGCAAACTCGTATCTTAGCGCCGGATGGCCCGCAGCGATGATATCGTGATTCATGTCTCGATCTTGGTCACCGACATGGCAGGCAGCGCAAGCACGTGCACGTGCGAGCAAGTCGCCGTTGGGAACGAACCCTAGATGGGTGCTTCCCAACGAATCAAAACCGTTTTGGTAATGAGTTCCGCTCCATAATTCATCGGGCCCGTGGCAACCTGCGCAACCGACGCCTTCTTTTCGTTCCACGGTGCTACGAGGCTCATGAAATCGTTTCGTGGTGTTGTGGCAAGCAAGGCAATTGTCAAAACCATTTTGATCGACAATCTCATTTCCGCGCATGATCTTCAGCCGCCGCATCATTGCAACGCTTTCGTCGCTGCTGATCGTCTTCCACGATCTTGCATGAGGATCGTTCTCGAACCACAGCGGATACTCCGATCCTCGGCTGACCCAAGGTTGTGCGATCCCGGGATGGGGGCCGCCGTGGCAGCTTGCTGCCGAGCATGACTGCGCACCCAGCAATTTTAAATCGCTACGCAGGAGCGGCGAATGCAGTCGATCAAGGGTCGCTGATTGAATCACAATGGGAGGCGCAGCCGTGCTGGTTAATTCGAACGGTTGTGCCGACGCAATTTGGGAAATGGAGAAGGATAAGCCAATCAAGCTTAAGTTGAATGCACTTTTGATAAATGGGCTTTTGATAAATGAAACGGGAAATGATGATTTGAACATCGTTCGCTCAGCCTGAGGCGTGAACCAGTCACTGATAGCACAATCCTAATTAGGAGTCGAATCGACTGCTCAGGAAAATGGATTGAAGAATTTCGTCGTTCGGAGGGTTGCAACGATAGGCACGAGTGGTGCCCAGTGAGGACTATAGCGGAAATGACGCTGCGGCAAGAAGTGCAGGTACAACGGACTTGGAAGTCCATCGTACAGCTCATCGATCGTTTACCCGCGAAGTGGCCGCCGTTTGCATCGGAAGAAACATCCGATCGGCTAACTTTGGCAGCGAGATGAAACCGAACTTTTCATAGAAACGCGTTGCAGCTTCCCCTTTGGAATCAACGACTATCAGACTCGCTTCAATCTCATTTGCAACGCGCACACATCGAGCGAGAGCATCGGAAAGAAGTAATTCTCCCAACCCCGGATAGCCAACATCTCGGGCTAATCGACCTACAAGGATTGCAGATATTTCTGGATAGCGAGGAAGCCGCTTGGTCAGTCCCGTCGGCAATGAAGATAGCTCCACGGATGTCGCGCAAAGCGTATAAAAACCGATCGCCTGTTTGGGAGCAGCGCGCTCGACCATCACGAACACGGCAGCAGCCTTGCGCTTCACATCTTGGTTGGAGTACTTTGTAAGGTACTCATTTAGCACCGATACGCCACAATCGAATGGCGTGCGATCATGTTGCTTGCCGAGCGGTTCGCATCGCCAATCATTTTGAGCGAGCGAATGATCACGCCTTGCCGAGATCGGTGGATGTGAAAGACAATCGAATTTCGATTCCGAAGTCGCAACGCGACGGCATACGATAGCCAGGGGTGCAGTGAGCGCAGCGAACGAACCCCTGGACTGAGCATGCAACCCATGCTCAGGAGTCGCGGAGCGACGGCAGGAGTGCATCGCGTGGTGCCAACCGTGCAATACCGTTTTCCCAATCGCTTCCGATTGAATAACGCAGTACAGACGAAACCGACGTCCAATTGGCTGTTCCTGCGTCGGAACCACGCGACGCTTTGCATATCGCCACCGCTGCCGTCTCCTTTCTCAACTCAACCACTGTCTGCAGGAACGGCTAGCGACGCTCGATCTCGCAGGTTACGTTTTCGCCGCTATGATCGTCATTGAGTTTGACGTTGAGCCACGGCCGAGCAATCTAATAAGCAGTACAACCTGGGACGAGCCGTTTCGTTGCTGTGTGACGCTGATAGATGACCTCGGCCGCGTTCGCAAGGGAACTGCCTTGGGATACTGCGATCGACATGATGCAACGAAGGAGCGACGAAGCACCCGCGCGTACGACTCATAACGGCATGGATGATCGTTACGAACGCAATTGAGCAACCGTGGATATCTCCGATGGCGATCATACGACTCACAAAAGATACTCCGTTCGCTTAAGATGAATGACAATTAACTGTGCTCGGCGATAGTCGCAGCCGAGAACTGGGAAAGCAAAGATACACGGAACAGTGTTGTGCGAAATGAGGACTTGACTTGGATTTAATTGAACTAGCAGATGGCGGGTTGATGCTTTACGACGAAAACTTCTCGCCGACTGACGTTGCGGATCGGTACTTTGTCGATTTGCGAGACAGTCTTGCTTGGGAGCAAAAGCCGGGCATCTTCGGACACATGCAGCCTCGGCTGACAGCATCGTATGGCGATGAGGGCGTCACTTATCGATACTCAGGCACGGTGAACCATGCTCTACCCTGGACAGCTACCTTGCTTGAGATCAAGCAGCGAATTGAGGATGTCCGTGGCGATTACAATTTTTGTTTGCTCAATCGCTATCGGTCGGGAGCCGACAGCATGGGTTGGCACTCTGACGACGAGCCGGAGATGGGCAACACGATTGGTTCGCTTTCGTTAGGAGCAACTCGAACGTTTCGAATTCGGCACAATGTGACCAGAGAAACAAAGTCATTCGCTGCGGGTAATGGAACGCTCATCATCATGGCTGGCACCATGCAACAATTCTGGAAACATGAAATACCGAAGACCAAAGAGCCGGTCGGTGAACGGATCAATCTGACATTCAGAGAAATTTTGGCACGACTATCATGACGCACCAAATTACAATCAATTCAATGCTGCTAACGCTGCTTAGTATTGTTACAAGTGTCGGTCAAACGTCCGACGACGTGGTCCAAAAGTTTTCGATCACCACGAAGCGAGATACGGACAACGTGGTCGTCACCATCGAGCAAGACACGACAGTGTTTTCGATTCACAGTCCGTTTGGGATTGGCCAAGCGAACATTGGACGAACAATCGAACAGTGGCCGAAAATTGTGATCTTGCGATTGCACCTAAAGGGTCTGGAGAACTTTAGAGCAATGAATGGAGAAGCCACACTTAATGCGTCGGTGTCGAGCCAAGAAAAGCGTCTGTGGCTTGACGACCAAGAAGGCTCGCCACTTGACCCTGAAAGCCCGTTCTGGATGGAGATTAATCGAGTTAACAATGATGAAAAGCGAAGCAAAGAAAATCCGTCGAGCGGTGGCTATTTTGAAATTCGATTGCCAAAAACGTTTTTCAAAGACAATCCAAAATCAATCACCGTTTTTTGGATTGATTTTTATCGAGGCTAAAGTGACCCTTGTGAATCTGCCCACTTGCTTAACATGCGGTCCTGAGGGATAGATTGATATTCGTTATCCGACTGAGGCCGCGTGAATGCCATCTTTCCGGCGATTCTTGCAATTTATGGAGCCCTGCGTAGAATGTGGTTTCGCAACCACAGGGAGACAAAAATGAGCGACGCCGCACACACTTTGATAGATGCATTTACCGCACTTCCAGCAATTGAACGGCATGCGGTTCTGCTCGAACTTGCTCGCATTTCCGAAGAAGATACGGGAGATGTTTCCGACGACGAGCTAGCATTCGCTGGTGAACAGGTGTTCGCATTGTACGATGCCAAGGAAGCAGTGGATGGCGAAACCAACACGAGGTGATGTCTGGCTTATTGACATGGGATACGCCGCAAAGGTGCGACCAGCGTTAGTTTTGAGCGTGGAAATCGAAGGTGATGAACGTGTTCTAACGACTGTCGTTCCTCATACAGCCAGCGTTCGCGGAACAAGATTTGAATCGGTGTCCAATGTTCGATGGCTCAAGGACGGCGCGTTTGACGCTCAGGGAATTAGCACTTACCCAACCGTTAAGCTCTTAAAGCGGCTTGGTTCGCTGCCCGACGAGCAACTCGTTGCGATTGAACAGGTCGTTCTACTGTGGCTTGGCCTTTCGCATCCAAACGAGAGCAGCGGATAACGAAAAATGCCAACGGAGCACGCCTTGCAAGTTTTTTGACAGTAGAAAATCAGCCGTCCGTGCCCGCTGATGGCCGACGTTCTTCATTCTGTATTGCCTCATGATAAATCCATACAGTTCCGATTTTACCGCCAACGCTATGCTTGCGGGAAAACGGAAAGACAGTTCGAACCCTCAAACTTTTTCTGGCTGGTTACGTCGGAACTGGTTACCGCTTCTACTCCCTTTCGTTGCCGTAGTGGTTCCACCCATGATCGCAATCTTGTCTCTGCAGATCACTTCAGCCGTTGGTGTGTACAAGGGAAACGGATCTGAGGGCGAGTTCTGGTCAATGATGATCTTGTACTTGTCGGCTACTATCGCAGGCATCGTCCTTGGCTTGGCCAGCGCCGCTTTCGGTGCTCGAAAAGTTGGCTACTTATGTGCGGTAATTTGGTTGCTGCTGGGTAGCTACTGCCTCTTGTTAACCATCGGCTTTCGCCATGGATGACCGTCTCCGATTAAACAACGGGATCTCCAATAAGGATTTGACATCGCGGGTGAGCGTGCGTTGATGCTGGTGAGGCCTGATTGCTCGCATAGTCTTGTTCCTACTCGCTACGAGGCTCAGCCGCGAAATGAGGTTTATAGAAGTGGTTGATCGTTCGTCGCGGAGAGGTAATCGGAGACGCTCGTCGTATTTAATTTATGCCTGCAAACTACTCAATCCGCTCCTTAATGATTTGCTCTACGATAATCGCAATTCACCTTGCAATCGCGAGAGTCGTTTTGCTGAATTACGTGACGAAAAACCCCCAAGTCGTATTTTCAATCATCACATTGCTGCCAATTCTGGACGTCGCGTCATATTTGGTGTGTGTTTTAGGTACGCCATTTCACGGTTTTTTTAAACTGTCGGTTTTCGTTGTCGACGAAAAGAGGACTGCTACCACAAGCATCGTCAATGTGCTTTCAATGGCCTGCACTATCGCAACTTCATGGGTTGTTTTGGCAATCGTGTTTTTCCCAAACCAGACCGATACATTTATGGGATTAATTTACGGTCCAGTCGGTTTTTTCTGGACAACATTTGATCCTGAATTACAGTCGCCTCTCAGGCTCCCTGTTGCGGTGTTGTGGTTGACGATATGGGCAGGTTTTGTTTGGATTCCGCTCTTTGCTTTTTGCATTGTTATCGCGCTCAAAACTTTGTTTGAAATTCATGTGTCTGCTTCTACACATCGGGAATTTGTGCGAGACAGGCCGCTGACCAAACCTTCCGCACCGAAAACTGCAAACTCGCCTGCACCGCGTATCTCCGGCACCGCAGTGCTTGCGGTTGTGCCGCTCGCGATTCTTGTAACGGGGCTGGTCGTTTCGCAATCTTGGACACAGACTGCTTGCACGTCGGTTGCGGCGATTGGAATCTTTGGTTTGCTCCGATTTGGAGTGCACCACTTCACCAAGTCGAATCACGAGAACGCCGATGATCGCCTACGCGGCCGACCGATGGTCGCCACGATCAAGGCAGTCCTGCTGGGAACGCTGACCGGTGGAATGGTGGGTTTCGCAGCACTTGTTGCGGGATTTCACGGAAACGCCCCCATCCCCTGGCTTTACTTAACTGGTCCGGTGGCATGGACGCTTTTGCTTGCTGGCGATGACACGACGTATCTGTACATTCTCGGCATAGTCACGCCAATTATATGGATTGCGTATTGGGGTTTCGTCATTGTCGGCCCGACCCGGCTTACTGGTTTGCGGCGCTACCTATGTGTAGCTTTCTTGCATATTGTGTTTGCTGGTGCCTATCATGTGCTTATCGGGCTCGACTAACATGACTCACAAAGCCGTCGACAAACCAGCGGTTCCAGCGTAAGCCTTTGCGCAGATTTATTTCCATTGCCTCGCCGCGTGCGGGGCTTGCCCGGCTTGTCTCCGTCGGGCCATGATCAGAAAATGATCGTGCAGCGATGGGTATAACTCTCTTTCCGCACATCTCTGATTCAATTTCACGGAATTAAATTGTCTCGATTTGCGGCAGCCGACTAAGCTCGGTAGTCCGTCGTTGGCGTTTT
>JAYVSE010000162.1:0-11957 GCA_043775635.1 Planctomycetaceae bacterium
TCGTTAAACCGCGTGCCCATCGGGCCGCGTGTTTTGAGGCAAACGCGCGGGGCGATGCCCACGCGGTTAAACTAAGAAACTTGTGCACGGGTGCTTACAGGAACTCTCCTTCGTAAATTTCGATCTCATGGATGAAAACAGCAATCGTCGTTTCACCGTTGACGCCCTGACAACCTTTGCGGTCCTTGAGGCTCGGTTTCCATGCAAATTTCCACGTTCTACTCTTAAAACGCTTCCTAACCAGTGTGGCAGTTTTCGTCATCGCTGCGAAACGACTTGCAGTCAATCGAAACAGGATGTCGTGACCGCTTTGGATACTGCGATAGGCAACTCGGAATATCCCTAGGACTGCGTCGGCCATGACAATAGAACCATTTGGCAATCGCTTAACCATTCGCTCGCACAACACTGCTTCGCTGTCACATTTGCCACCGTACATTCGCCCTACTTCGGGTACGCAAGCACATCCGGTCTCCAAGTCGTGTGCGACAAGCACCAACATAATGGACCAAACGGACTCACCATGCTGATTGGTCGCCGGAGGAAACTCGCTTCTGAGTTGCTCCGTCGGCGACAACGTGATTGTGGTGCCATCGAGAAGAAACGTTTGTCGTGGACGAACTCCGAACGCGACTTTGGGGTGAGTGATCGATTCGACGACGCGATCGAAGAGATACTTGGCGGTGGGAGCGTTAAGGTCGCTGTGCGGGATTCGCTCTTTGAGGGTCGGCATGTGGCGGATCGTCGGTGAGCGTCAGGCGGGTGAGTGTGGGGTCAATGGTCAAGGCGCGATCGAAGTCCAATTGCGCCTGTTCGTGGCGGCCCAGTGCAGCGAGTGCCAGCCCCCGTTTGTAGAAGCAGGGGGCGATTCGCGGAGCCGTTCCAATGCACACGCTGAAGGCAGTGGCGGCATCCTCATAACGGCCCAGCCGGTAGGCACAGACGCCCAAGTAGAAATTGGGCCAGCGGGCTCCCGGGTCGAGCTTCACCGCGATTGCCAACTCCTTGGCGGCGGATTCAAGTTCTCCGGCAATCAAACGGGCTCGACCGCCTCCTCGACAATGCGCAGCGCTGCACGCTCGTCTGACTCGGCGTCAGCGTCAGTCGACCGGTTGATTTCGAGGTCGGCGGCGAACAAGGCGATGTCTTGTAAGTCGTGGGACACTTCATCGTCCTGGCCGGGTTCGACTGCGTCCGCACCGAGCGTCTCAACAATCCGCGTGCGCTGTTCCCAGAACGCGCGGCAGGATCGGCGGCCGAGCCAGATGAAAATCTAGCAGCATCGGTTGGCCGTCTGTGGCCAGGAGCACATTGGCGGGCTTGATGTCGAAATGTACCAAGGCTCGTTCATGAGCAAGCTGCATCGCATGAGCAAGCTGCATCGCATCGGCCAACGAGGCGGCGATCCAACAGAACGCCTGAGTGTAGGAAACATGGGCCAGCATCTGTCGCGCGGCGCTCGCGTTCGCCATAGGCGCTTGCAGCCCGTGATCGATGGCCTCGACGATGTGTTCGCCAGTGCGGAGGGCCAGCGGCACTTTGGACAATTGATCGAGCAGCGCGGCCAAGGTCAGGCGGCCGAAGTATGGCATGCACGAAATGCGGATACCTCGGGCGCGGTCGTCCAGGACGGTGTGCAGTGGCACGATGCTGGTGTGCTGAAGCCGGGCCAGAAGCAGATGTTCACTCCCTTCCAGCGGCGTGATCTTGCGGACCACGGAGCGGTCGGCCAACCCCGTCTGCGTCGCAAGGAAGACCCGACCTCGCGATCCGCGACCCAACTCCTCCAGCAGTCTGAACCCGCCGACGGCGTCGCCAACCGACGGAAACGGGTGCGCGTCCGTCGCCAGATCGCCATCGGCCAGCAACAATTGATGGCAGTCGAGCATCACGCGCAAGGGACCGGCCCACTGCGGAAAGCGGCGTAGAGACTCGGCCTGGCCGAGGAACTGTTGCAGGCCAGGTTCGAAGTCGGCGATATCGGCCAAATCAGTCGGCGTTAGACACTCGCACAGCGACATGGCCACGGGTGAGAACCAATCGCGGGTTCCAGCCTTTGCCAACGGTGCAGCCCAGTTCTGCAGCACGTCTGCTACCGAACTCGCGGTTGCACTGCTGGTGTTCTTCGCCGACTCTTGCTCAGTCGTGGCTAGCTCCGCATGCGGCGCGATGGCCTTCGTCATGTCACCACTGGAGACAGTCGCGGCGTGGGACTCTGAGTTCGTGCCCAATCGGCGAGTAACGTCGGTCACGAGCGCTGAGTTGGGCCGCGTCAGAGTCGCGAAGTCGTGGGCCACTTCGCCCATCGGTACAAAAGTTGGCATACTCGACTCGACGCTGCCGGGAGGAGGGAAGTTCGGCAGTGTGGCGGACCAGTCACCTGCAATTAGGCCGGCCGTGAACGAGCCACGTTGCGCTTGCTCATCGCGCCGTAGCGTGGCCTCGACTTGATCGCCCGTCGCCGTGACAAACCGCAAACTATAACTGACTCCATCGGGCGCGGTCACGAGGCCAGCTTCCGAAATGAATGCGTTGGAAAAATTTTCCCGCACCCAGGAAACCAGCGGCTGTGGCAAATCACTTGGTTGGACATGCTGCTCCGTCTCACTGATGCGGCCGTCGGGGTGTGAGGTCGCGGAAACTATTAATTCGAGTTGCAAGCTTGGTCTATTGCAGCTTCGGCTTAGATCCGTTTGTAGCGTGGACGGCGTTGGTAGGTTTAGTGAACCACACACCTGCAACTTGCTTCGGCCCCATGCCGGCTTGTCTGGCATGAGCCAAGTTTTAACAATTAGCTCATCCGATAAACACCAAACCGGTGAAAAAATGGGGGTTTTATAAACACGTCGACCCAATTTCAAGACACGTTCACCTACGAGTCAAGCTCGTAGGGGTCAGGAAAAAGATGCCATTTAAACGGATTGCACTAGAATGTGCCTGACGGGCGACATCCACAAAATTCAATTTCAATGATTCAAACCGAATACGACAAGCTGGTTGAGCAAATGCTCGAACAGCTCAACATGGGACAGGGCTTTGACGAACTCTTTAATTCGTTCTACGCCCAGTTACAAGGTATTTTACCATTCAATCGGATTGCGGTCGCGCTGCTGGAAGAGCCGGGCAACCTCCTGCGACTCACCTCTTGTCGCTCCGATGGCAATGTCGCACTTAAAGTTGGCTACGCAGCGCATCTGGAGGGATCAACGTTGGAAGCTTTGTTGGAAACCGGTCAGCCGCGAATCATCAATGACCTGGACCAATATCTACTTCAAAAGCCAAATTCGGTTTCAACCGCACTGATCCAACGCGAAGGCATGAAGTCGAGCTTGACCTTGCCGCTCTTAGCGAATGGAAAACCGATCGGTGTAATTTTCTTCTCCAGCCGCGAAAAACATACTTATACCGCCGATCACGCCTCGCTTTTGCGTCGCCTAGCCGGCCATATCGCCATCAGCTTGGAGAAGCTGCAACTGATCAGCGAGCTCAAACGAAAGAACGATGAACTGGCCCAAGCGAATGCGTCGAAAGATGATTTTCTCAAAACTCTACAACAAGAAGTCGACAAGCAAACGCTTCAGCTTCGGCAGTCAGAAAATCGATATCGATTGCTGGTCGAACTGGGCCAAGTGGTCAACTCAAGCCTTAATGTGCGAGAGGTTTTCGACCACGCAGCCGAACAGATTCACAAACTTTTGAATTGCGATCGAGTCAGTTTGCAACTCACGTCGGACCGAGAAACGTCACGCCACGGTTTCGCGTTAGAATTTTCACCCAGTGGTAAACAATGGGCCGAAATTCCGAGTCAACCGCTTGCTGGTTCGGCTTTTGATTGGGTTACCGAACATCGCATACCACTGGTGGGTCGCTCGCTAAAAGAGACGCAACCGTTTCCCGAGGACAAGCGACTGTTCGAGTTAGGTTATGCATCCAAAGTACACTTGCCACTCTTTTCGCGTGACCAAAGCGTTGGTGTTTTGGGCATTGTTTCACGGATTGACCAACAACCAGACCGCTGGGACTTGGAGTTGCTCAATGAAATCTGTGGGCAACTTTCGATTGCGCTTGACAATGCGGCTGCCTATGGTGAGATCGACCGACTGAAGGGAGAACTGGAACAACAGAACGTTTACTTGCGCGACGAGATTCGCACTGACCATGATTTCGGCAATATCATCGGGATGAGTCGCGGGATGCAGCAAGTGCGAGTTGCGATTGAACAGGTCGCGCAAACCGATTCAACCGTGTTGATCCTTGGTGAAACCGGCACTGGTAAAGAATTGATTGCGAGGGCGATTCACGACAGTAGTTCGCGGCGAGCACGACTGCTGGTGAAAGTCAACTGCGCCGCGCTAGCACCAAACTTGATTGCCAGTGAGTTGTTTGGGCACGAAGCGGGCGCATTTACCGGTGCCACCGAACGACGTCGAGGCCGCTTCGAACTCTCCCATCGCGGCAGTATTTTTCTCGATGAAATCTCCGAAGTTCCTGCGGAAACTCAAGTGATGCTGTTGCGAGTGCTGCAGGAACGCACGATCGAGCGTGTCGGCGGCAGTGAGCCAATTGACGTCGACACTCGCGTGATTGCAGCCAGCAACCGCGACTTAAGAACGTACGCGGAAGCAGGGTACTTTCGTGACGATTTGTATTACCGATTGCACGTCTTTCCTATCCATGTACCATCGCTTCGCGAACGCAGAGAAGATATCCCAGCGCTGTTGAATCATTTCATTGGCCGATTTTCCACTCGCATGAATAAAGATATCAGCCGAGTCGAACGCCGAACGATGGAACTGCTCATGCAATATGACTGGCCCGGCAATGTACGTGAACTTGAGAACATCATAGAGCGCGCCATGATCATCAGCCAAGGTGACACGCTTACGATCGACCAATCTTGGCTGCTAGGAAGTCAATCTCGAATCACCGCTTCGCAAGGTGCGACAACGAATGAATCGTTTGCAAGTATTGAACGGCAAGCAATCATTGATGCATTGACTCGCAGTAAAGGAAAGGTATACGGCCACAATGGTGCCGCTGCAGCGCTAAGCCTCAAGCCAACGACGCTCTACGGAAAAATGCGAAAACTCAAGATCGAAGCAAGTCGACAACCCAAAGAATTCAAATGAAACTGCTCAGCCCAAGCAACTCCTCCCATTATGAAATCTCTCTGGTCGTCCCGGTCTACCGCTGTAACGAGCATGTGGCAATAAAAAATGGATGGCACCACCCGCAATTCCCATCCGAATTCGTCTTGTGGACTGGGCAGTCGTCCATCAATTGGCCGAAGACTTGATCGCTCGCTATACATCCAACGGTGCCTCGCGGAGGCAGTCGGTTTAATTGTGGCTGTGTAAAACGGGCTAACAGCATCCCGATTCTTGGCAATTCGCCGCTAATTGCCTTGTTCTTACCACGTTTCCACCGGTGTGGTCCGGCCGTCGTGGATTCTGGTTGGGCTGGCTGTAACACTTTTTCGGTTCCTTCGCTTGGATGGTTATCCGGTTAGTATCGATAACTCTCTTCAAAAAGAAGACCAAGCCATGTTCAGCCGCAAACCACTACTGAAGAACGTCCGCACCAGCAGCCGTCGGCGCAATGCCCTACGAATGGAATTGCTCGAAGATCGCAGACTGATGACCGTCAGCGTATCGCTCGACGCCGCCGGTTTGCTCAGCATTCGTGGCGATAACACTGCCGACAACGTGACCGTTTATCAATCGGGCATCACCACGTTCGTGCAAAGCACCAACAGCGCCGGCGCCACGATTGTCAACAGCATGGGCACCACGGTGAAGTCGCTCGATATTCGCAGTTACGGCGGCGACGACGTGGTGAACAACAACACCAATCTGAGGGCGGGCATCTGGGGCGGCGATGGTAACGATACGCTCAACGGTGGCTCCAACGTCGACGTCATCTACGGCGAAGCCGATAGCGACACCATCAACGGCAACGCCAGTCGCGACTATCTCTTTGGCGGTACGGGGTACGACGTGATCCGCGGCGGTGCCGGTAACGATTACATCGAAGGGGATGACTTCACCACGAACAATCTTTCCGTGGCAGCGGAACAAGCACTGCCCTACACCAACAACGACGTCATCTACGGAGGTGCCGGGCAAGATGAGATTTATGGCCAGCTTGGCCGCGACTGGATTTACGGCGGCGGCAGCGGCGATAAAATCGACGGCGGACGCGGCAACGACGTACTTTACGGCGACGACGGCTTGAGCAGTTCCTACGTTAGCGAAGATGCAGCGTACGCTGGTGCCGATACCATTCGCGGTGGTGACGGCAACGATTTCCTCTACGGTGGCTACGGTGCCGATACTCTCTACGGCGGCAACGGCGACGATGTTATCTCGGGGGGCGAAGATAACGATCGGCTGTACGGCAACGCGGGTGCAGACTACGTTGCAGGAGAAGGCGGCGACGACTTCCTCGATGCCGGTAGTGCCGCTGAAACAAGCGTTTACGGTGGCGACGGCAACGACTTCAACGCCTACGTCACGGCCGTGAATGAGGCGAAGTTCAACGACATTTCGCAAGGCAACACGGGCAACTGCTTTGTCCTGTCGTCGATGGGTACCGCCGCCATGCGGGGCGTCGATATGGCTTCCCGAATCACCTACACCGGTAAGGGCTATTACTCCGTCGCGCTGTTCAAACCGAACTCGATGGGAGGTTACTCGCCGACGACCGTCAACGTGTACTTCGACGGCACGCTACGTACCACCGACCCGGCCGCTCACTTCCGTGGGCAAGAAGGCGAAAGCTGGACGGTGATTATGAGCCGGGCTCTGGCTCAATTGCTCAACTTAGACCTCACCACCTTGACCGGTGGCTACGCGGGCAATCCACTTTCCGCGATTACCGGCCGGGCACCAAACACCACGTCGTGGTCGGATAGCAGCGGTTTCACGGCGTCGATCATTAACGACTCGAGACTGCAACTGCTCTATGCCGTGGGTAACCAAGTTCCCACCGTTGTAGCCACCACTGGCGCGGGGGCTTTGGATACCAGCCTGTTCGTACCGAAGCACGTGTACATGGTGCAAGGCGTGTATATCACCGGTTATGTCTTTAACTGGTCCACCTACCAAAACGTTCCGCAGTACACGGTCGTGCTGTACAACCCACACGGCGTGGACAACCGCGAGGCGGGCAAAACAGCCGGTGCTCGCTCCTCGGGCGACAACTCGGACGGGTTGATTACCATCACCGGAGCGGAGTTCTTGCGTAGCTTTGGTGAAATCACCTTTGCGTAGGCGATGCTGGCGGAAGATCGTCGCTGAGTCTTTTTTGTTCCCATCGCCCTGGCCGACCAAAGCGAGAGTCATCTCAATGATTGAACGTGAATTCCGTGGAGTTCAGCAGCCCCCAGAGAATGTCCTCGTAGACTTGGGGGTTCTTTGCGTCGGTGGCGATCAGCGTGAGGAGTTTTTGCATCTCTTTTTCCGTCGGCCTGCGGCTCAGCACTTGGACGAAGAGTTCCTCCAGCACCGCTGCGCGAGTGAGTTGGGACTCGACCAGTTCGTTGATCTTCCCACCGGCTGCGAGACGTGAATTCACTGTGTCACCGACGGACAGATGCAGGGTCTGCGAGACCGTCGGGGCGGACTTGGTTTCGCAGGCGCAGATGGTGCCTCGACTTGAGCGCCCGAAAGTCTTGAAGAACTCGTCGCCGAATTGCGGGCCGCCGGTATCACCGCTGCTGCGGGGGTAATAGTCGATGGCACGCGTTCCTTCCGGGAAACCGCTGAAGTTTCTACCGACGCCCGTGACGGCGACAATGCTGTCACTCAAGACGTCAGCCCGGAGTCGGCGCAGGGAGGCGTGAGAGAATTGCCGGACGTCGCGTCGGTTCGATTCGTTGGGGCGTGAACTCAACTGATACGTACGCGACAGGCAGATGTCGCGCACAAGCGAGTGAAGATCGAACTTCGACTGAACGAGGTGCTTCGCCAGCGCGTCGAGCAGCGGTTCATTCGACGGTGGGTTCGTGACGCGGACGTCATCCACGGGATGAATCATTCCCCGGCCCATCATCTGCGCCCAAATCCGATTGGCTAGGTTCCGACTGAACATGTCATTCTCCGGCGACGTCAGCCAGGCGGCCAAGTCGCGACGCGGATCGCCTTCTGTCTTCACCGGCTCAACGACGCCCAGCAGCTTCGCCGGGACTGGGCGTTCGTCGCGCAGATGCATCGCCGGGGGAGCCGCAGGATCGAAGTAGATTCGCGTTTCTCGGGGCTCGATGCCAGGCTTGCGTTTCACGCCGGTGAAGAAACTGACGAAGCCGTAATAGTCATCCATGTTCCAGCGGTCGAACGGATGATTGTGGCACTCGGCGCATTGCAACTGGACGCCGAGAAAGACTTGCGAGAAATCGGAAGCGAACGCCTTGGGCAAAATCCGCGTGTCGTGGACGAGCATGGTGTAGAGATTGGCCGGACCGTTGCTGAGATTGCTGCCCGATGCCGGCACCATCTCGGCGACAAACTCGTTCAGCGGACGACGGCTGCGCATTTGCTGCCGAATCCATTCATAGAACGCATCGGCCGCTTTGATGTGCGTGGCTTGCGGGGCGTAGTTGCCGCCCACGACTCGAAGTTGCTCGCCCCACAGCGTCGTCCAGAGATCGGCAAAGGCGTCGTCACTCAGTAATTCGTCGATCTTGAGCGCGCGTTTGTCGAGACGTGTGTCAGCCATGAAGGCGCGGTACTCCTCCACTGTCGGTGGGCGGGCATTGAGGTCGAGCGTGACCCGTCGCAGGAAGGTCTCGTCGTCGCAGAGTTCCGAAGGCACGATGCGCAGTTTCTGCAAGCGATCGAAGACGTGATCGTCGATGTAGTTTACCGGCTGAGGATTCGGCCACTGAAAGCCATCGGCGCGGGGCAGCACAATGACGCTGGCTCCCATCGAGAAGCGGCTGAAGCGGGCAAAAACATTCGTGTCGCCTGGGTCGCTGGCGGTGATCTGCCCGTGCTCGTCGATGGCCGCGACGCTCGTATTATTGGTTGTGAACCGAGCGAGCGTCGTGACATCTCGTTTGGTTCCATCGCTGGTGAGAGCGATCACTCGCAACGCGTTTTTTCCGGCCCCTCCCTCGAAAACAAAGCTGTCCTGGACGAGTTCGATCCCCACGGTCTCAGGCACGTTGACGCCATCGTCGGGAGCCGCGGCGGCAATCCAGCGCGCGATGGTGCGGTAATTCTCGCTCCGGTCGTCGAACAGCTTTCCGCCCGTATGAGGCACCGCCCCGGTGGCCTTGAGCAGCAGCAGACTTTGGTCTGGCACCGACGTATTCACTCGGCGACCTGCGATTTCATTGACGATCCGGTGATAGTCTCCTGCCGGGTCATAGCCAAAGAGCGAGAGCATGAAGCCATCTTTCCCGCGAGCCGCTCCGTGACAACTGCCGGAGTTGCATCCCGCCCGAAAGAAGATCGGCATGATGTCCTGGCGGAAACTCGGAGTTACCGGCTCGTCTTCCGCATGGGCCGCTGTCGTGATTAGCACGGACAATGCCACAAGCTTCAATGTGAGAAATCGATGCATTTTGGAGCCGCTACCTGAGTGGAACGTTTGTGATGGATGATTCGAAGATGGCCAACCTTAGAGTGGTGGATCAATCCGCAGCGCGCCCTTGCCGGTGCGCTGGACGATCTCCTGTTCACCGACACGGAAGAAAACCGCGCACGTGAGTTCGCCTGTTCTACCGAGGAACGCCTCGTCAGTCGCTTCGATCTCGAAGGCGATTTCTTTCGTGTCTGGAGTCAATGCGGGGAGCGGTTCGATCACGCGCAAACCGGTCGGCAGTCCGAGCAGGCGAACTTCGGCCGGGCCGGGAAGCGGGCTGTTGTGCTGCACGATCCAGACTATTTTCTTTTTCTCGCCGCGACGAATGCTTTCTAGTTTGCTGGTGAGTTCCACGAACGGAACGGCCACTGTCAGGTCAATCATTTCAGACGACAGGGAATAGCCCCCAGAGTTATTGGCCCCTCCATCGCGTAAGTCGTCTTGGCCAGTCACTGCGAGTCGCCAGGTCCCGAGTCTTGCATTCGGGCCGGCAGAAAGACGCAACGTGCCATCGGTCTGACCTGCAGGCACAATCACGAAGCCTCCTTTATCAACACCTTCGGGGAGCCAGTTGACCTGAAACGAAACCGGGCCATTGAAGCCCGGCTGGCGGATGATCTTGGCAGGGATCGTGACTTCTCCACCGCGGACTAGCGGCGTCTGAGGTGACGAGAGTTCGATACGGAAGGGGAGCGGATCGGTCACAGCCAGGATGAAACGATCCAATGGTACCACGCGCCAGCCATCGCCACCGGGATGGCAGATGAATGGGATGTTCTGCTGCGTGAACGATTCGAGTTTCTTTATTGCGTCGATCGGTCGGGCCTCCAGCGTGACCGCTCTGCAGCCCGGTTTTGCAGTAGCAGCGGCAATGAACTGCACCGGCCAATTCGTCGATCCCGCTGGAATGCGATGAGGCACGACCCGCACTCCTTGGGGTAGTCCGTGCGCGATCAGTTCCAAGTCACCCTGAAATTGAGTCCCTTGTCCCGGTGCGAAGCTGAAGACTTTTGTGAAACAACTCCCTTGATGGACCGACAGCATCCCCGGTGCCTCGGTTTCTCCGGACGGGAGGTAGACGAAGAGGGTATCAAGCGGCGGCGCGACTTCAACGCGATAGACGCCCAGCGGCCCGCCCTGGTCGCTCGAATCGCTGACCTCCAGGATGTAATCACCATCGGCTCCACAGTCCCAGAGGATTGACGGATCGAGGATCTCACGCATGCCGCCGCCACTCCGAGAAACGGTACCGAAGATGTCATGGTCGGTGAGTCGCGCATCTTCGGCAGTCAGCACGATCGCGCCCGCCGTGCCATCGGGATCGATTGAGCGCATCACCAGTCGGGCATCAATCGGCGATCCGATCGCGGCGGCGAAGGTGCGGAACTGCAACCGGTCTCCCTTCTTCACGCTGAAGCGAAATCGGTCCACCTCTTCCGGCGCGGTGATGATGCCGTTGAGCGCCGCCGGGAGTTGGACAACCTGCGGCTCTCCCGCCTTCGGGTTTTCAAAAACATTCGGATGCGGACAAGAGCGCAGCGGCACCGAGGACGGTGCGTCACCGAAATAGCCGAAGGGACCGATTGTTACGGGGACAGAGATCATTTCCGAAAACTCGCCGAGCGCATCGCCGAGGAACCGAATCTTCTCATCATGACCGGCGTGGCCTCCAGCGGGAAAGGCGATCAGCGGACGGTGAAAGTTGCCGATGTGGACGACATAAGCGGTTTTTCCACTGGTGGAAGTGCCGAGACGCCCGCATCGAATGCCGCTTTTCGTTTCGCAGTCCAGCGTTCACGGTCAGCTAGTGGCGAGCCAAACATCTTCTCAGCATTGATCATGATCAGCGTGTTCGCATCTGCAGGTACACGCGACAACATTCCGTCAAATTGAGCGGACGCAACGACTGCCGTCGAAATCGAGATCCATAAAACAAACACGGTTGCCAAAAACTGTCTTTGTGATCACATGGTGGCACAGAACGCTTGGGTACTTGGGTGTGACTGGTGTGACTGAAATCGAGAATCGCCCAGGAAACCTAGAAATCCAATCGATGGGACCAGAAATGATGTCAAAAGTCAGATGAATTGCGGTTTTTATCGAGCCTGCGAAACGACGATGTTTCATAAACCGCACCGGCACAACACTGCCACCTACCGCCAAGAAGGCGAAAAAGATTAGTCTGCTCCGTCTGATCTGACAAATCCGACTGATCTTTTCAGAGGCTAGAAATGGGAAAAATTCGCAAGAGCGGCGGCTATCGCAAACTTGCTTCGTTTCAAACGACGACGCTGATCTACGATGCGACGGTTTGGTTTTGCGAAAAATTCGTCGACTCGCGGTCTCGCACCGTCGACCAAATGATTCAGGCC
>JAYVSE010000163.1:0-4945 GCA_043775635.1 Planctomycetaceae bacterium
TCGGTCGTTACCGCATCGTGAAGATGCTCGGTGAAGGCGGAATGGGTGCGGTCTACCTGGCCGAAGATCCTGACTTGGAGCGCAAGGTCGCGCTCAAAACCCCTTTCTTTGGGCGGGGCGATGCCAAGTCGATCATCGCAAGATTTCGCCGCGAAGCCAAATCGATCGCCGCGCTACAGCACCCCAACATCTGTCCGATTCATGAAGTCTCGGAAGTGAACGGCACGCTCTACATGGCGATGGCCTTCATCGAAGGCAAGCCGCTATCGGATTACTTAGTCTCGAAAAAGAACCAGAACATTCGCGCCGCCGTGCTGCTGGTGCGCAAGATCGCGTTGGCGCTGGTCGAGGCCCATAAGCGGGGCATCATTCACCGCGACCTCAAGCCTGCCAACATCATGATCGACGTCCGCAAGGAACCGATCGTCATGGACTTCGGTTTGGCGCGGCGCGGAAACGTCTCGGACACTCAACTGACCTCCGACGGCCAGATGATCGGATCGCCCAATTACATGCCGCCCGAACAGGTTGCTGGGCGTGTCGACGAGATGGGACCGGCCTGCGACATCTACTCTTTGGGCGTGCTCCTTTATGAAATGATCGCCGGTCGAGTGCCGTTTCAGGGAGATCTGCTGGCAATCCTTTCTCAGATCGCGGTCGATCGACCTCAGCCACCGTCGGCCTATCGCAGCGAGATCGACGAATCGCTCGATGCCATCTGCCTGCGGGCGTTGCAGAAGAAACCGCAAGATCGATACGAATCGATGGAGGCATTCGCCGCGACCTTGGGCGACTACTTGAAAACACCTTCCAACCAACCATCGCCGCCCAAGACGCTGGTCTCCGAGGTCGCGGCACCGACTGCGAACCTTCAGCCCGCTGCCGCAAGTTCGCCGCCTCGCAAAGGCAAACGATCGTGGTTGATGACTGCGGGCGGCGCGGGTGCGCTGCTGCTGCTCGGTGTGATTGTCATCACGATTACTAACAAGGACGGCACCAAGACAGTCATCAATGTTCCCGAAGGTACGGAAACCGACTTGCAAGTTGCTTCTGGTTCGAAGGTCGCGATTACACAACCAACGACTGCACCGGAGATGTCGTCCACGACCATCGAATCCGGTTGGCACGGTTGGCCGGCCGATGCACCGGCACCGGCGATTGCACCGTTCGATGCAGAACAAGCAAAGCAGCATCAGACAGAATGGGCCGCGTACTTGAAACTGCCCGTCGAATACACCAACAGCCTCGGCATGACGTTCGTCCTCATCCCGCCCGGCGAATTCCTGATGGGTATTACGCCGAGGGAGATCGAAGAGTCGCTCAAGGCCGCCGGTGATAATCCGAGTTGGCCCGAGATCATCAAGAGAGAAGGGCCGCAGCATAAGGTCATCCTGACGCAGCCGATATATCTCGGTGTGAATGAGACGACTCAGGAAGAGTATTCAAAGGTCATGCACACCAATCCCGCTTATTTCTCGAATGGAGGATTGGGAAAGGAAACCGTTAGAAATATCGACACAAAGCACCATCCCGTTGAACAAGTAAGCTGGAATGATGCCGCCGAATTCCTTGCCAAATTGAACGAAATGGAAAAGCTGAAGCCGTTGTACGTCCGAGCAGGAGAAATGGTGGCGTCGTTGGACGGTATCGGTTATCGATTCCCGACGGAAGCCGAATGGGAATTCGCCAGCCGTTCAGGTACTAGTACGATGTCATGGATCGGTGACAAGGATGAAGACTTTGTTCGGTCTGGCTGGTTCGCGACGAATTCAGTAGCTGGGACGCACGCTACGGGCGAGTTGCGAGCCAACCCACTCGGACTATTCGACGTTGACGGCAATGTGTGGGAGTGGGTGCAAGGGAAATGGGATCCGACATACTATGATCAGTTTGCCGAGAAACCTGCGGTCAATCCAAGCGGTGCAATTTCCGCTGATCCACGAGGCGTGATTCGCGGCGGAGGGTGGCGTAACACTGCGACCCGTTGGCGGACCTCGATTCGCGAACCTCGCGATCAAGCAGAGCGTCACCCTGGAATTGGAATTCGGGTCGCACTCACCACCGATGCCGTGAAGCAATTCCTCGATACGCTGCGCAGCGATGGGAGTCCAGCGATCCGGACGCGTTCTGAAATGGTTATCGACTACGCAACCGAACGCAAAGTGATAGAACGACTGTTACGTCTGGCGAAAGGCAAAGCAACGCTTGGCAACAGATATCGGCAGACGCTGGGAGAGTTGAAGAATCCCCTGCCGGTTCAGACTATTTGTATTCTAAGCGTCGATTTTTCCAATGCGGATCTTTCTGATGAGGAACTCGCGGCCCTGGCCGGTTGCCGGGAACTGGAAACGCTCAATCTATCGGGCAACGATAAGCTCACGGCGGCGGGGCTCACGAAACTGGGATCGTTGCCGCGATTAGACAAACTGCTCATCAGCGGCACTGGCGTCGGAAACGAGGCGGTCGCGTGGCTGGCGAATCTGCCAGCGTTAGCTTCGCTCGATGCACTCGACACACCGATCACCGCGGAAGCTTGGGAAGCACTGCCGCCAAGTCCGCGTCTCAGAGACCTGAACACCTCGGCCAAGGTCGGTAGCGCCGGTTTAAGCCGCATCGCGGAGCAATGTCCCGAACTGCGAAGTTTGAGTTTGAATGACGATGCGGTGACCGATCTCAGCCCGTTGAGCCAACTGCCGCGCCTTCGTTCACTGCAGATCGGATCCCAGGCGTTAAGCGATGCGGCCGTGGAAACGCTTCTCAAGCTGCCGTTGTTGGAACAACTGAGCGTCGACTCCGCCGATCCCGCAGGCGTCGCGAGACTGCCGCGTCTTGGTTTGAAGTTGACACGGCTCGCCGTCCGCGACGTCAGCTCGACGGCGAACCCAGCCAGCAGTAAGGCGTGGGCGGCGGTCACTCAGATGCCAGGTTTGTTGGAGTTGGCACTGAACAACGATGTCACCGTCAATGGTCCCGCTCTGCAGCGAATTGCCACGATGCCCGCCCTGCGGAAGTTCCAGATCGGCGATAACTCGACCGACAAGACTCGGTGCCGCGTCTACACAGCCAACGACATCACCGCGTTCCGTCAGCAGCGTCCTGACATCGAACTGACCATCAACGGTCAGACCTTCCCCGCGCTCGATGACTGGCCGGGGAAATTTGAGGGGAGCACGCGCATCGCGGAGTGGACCGAGTTGCCGCCGGACGCGCCCGCGCCGGCGGTCGGGACGTTCTCTGCTGACGACGCCAAGCAGAAGCAGGCCGAGTGGTCCAAGCACCTCAAACAGCCCGTCGAGTTCACATTAGACGTAGCCGCGTTCGCCAGAACGCGGGCCGGTGCTCAACAAGACTCCCGCATTCTGGCGAATGCGGCTACGAAGAGCGCGACGACGATGAAGTTCCGGCTCATCCCTCCCAGCGAAGCGGTCGTCAACAGCGGCTCGCCGGAACAGCTACAACTCGTCCTGCAACGGCTCACGCCGTACTACCTGGGAGCCACCGAAGTCACCGTCGGCCAGTTCCAACAGTTCGTCGCCGCCACTGCCTATCAAACCGACGCCGAGCGTTGGCACAATGGCCACAACCTGCCATTACAACCCGACCCCAACGCCAACTGGAAGACTCCCGGCTACCCGATCTCCGACGACCTCCCCATCAATTTCATCAGCCCCGCCGACGCCCAAGCCTTCTGCGATTGGTTGAATACACAACCCGAAACATCAAATCTCAAATCTAAAATCGCAAATCAAAAATCCTTCTACCGTCTGCCGACCGAGCTGGAATGGGATCTCGCCTGCCGCGCCGGGGGCGAAGGGTCCTACGGCTTTGCAGGTACGGCTCAAGGTGTATTCGACTACGCCTGGACCAGTGAAAACATCGCTGGAAAGCCAAGCCCAGTCCAACCAGTGGCAACGAAACAGGAGAATCCCTTCGGCCTCCACGACGTGCTCGGCAACGTGTGGGAGTGGTACACGACGGACACAGGCATTGTGCGAGGTTTGGCCGGTGGAGCGATTGACCACACTTCGAATGAAATGTCGATGAATTTCCGAGCCCTCGGCACGGATTGGGTGTTACCCCAAGTCGGCTTCCGCGTGCTGCGGCAGCTTGAGCCATCCCCACCCGCGCCGAAATTCGCAGAGCAACCGGTACTGACGGCACGCAACTCGCCGCTGGGTCCGCAAGCAAGCGTCACTCGCCCCGCGCCGATCCCCGGCCTCCGCAGTTGGACCATCGAACTGGCGGCGCCTCAAGGCGGCGTCAACTCCAGCGCCTGGAGTCCGAAAGGCGACGTGATTGCAACCATGGGGTCCGATACAAGCGTCTGCCTGTGGGACCGCGATGCAAATCTGAAATCGATTCTGCTCGGACATCAGGGAGGCAGCGTTACAGGGAGCCATAGTGTTTGTTTCTCGCCGAATGGAGAGTTGCTGGCAACAGTGGATCAAAATGGTGGCGATAGTCTTGTTGGCAAGCTGTCGTTGAGAATCTGGAATATCCGGAACGGGGATTGCTTGGCGGCTGTTCCACTACGCACTTGGGGCTGGTGCGTCGCGTGGTCACCAGACGGCAAGCAGATCGCCTACGGTGGGACCGTGGGAATGTGCGAGATTCTGGATGTGGCCACGGGGCAAACACATGCACTCAAAATCGAAAGCGAGGTTGCATCACTCGCATGGTCCGCCGACAGCCAGACGTTGTGTGTGCCGGACAAAGGGTTGCCCGTGCTTTTCGATGTCGCCAGCGGAGAAAAGCTGACAGCCTTGACCGCGCCTGATGCCAAACCCGTCGAAGCGTGGCCGCCAAGTTATGTCGCATGGTCCCCCGACGGTCGCTGGCTGGCTGGAGCCCAATGCCACTTACTTTACCATTTTCGGCAGGACATGACGATGTTTGGCACGATTTATGCGCATGTGTGATAGGTTTTTCTAAACCTGTCAATTTT
>JAYVSE010000164.1:0-93965 GCA_043775635.1 Planctomycetaceae bacterium
CAATGCCCCGCTTCAATGCTGGGATTTGATCGTAGTGGGATTCGCCAGAATTCCTCAGCACACTAAAACGTTGGGAATTCTGGCGAATCCCGCTACACAAAACGTTCTGCCCCAGCAACGAAGCGGGGCATTGTTTTTTAGCGGTTCACTGATCGAGGTGGCGGGCGAAGAACTGGAGTCTGTGGTTGGCAAGATTCGCTTAGTTTGCAACTCTGATTTGCAACGCGAGGACGTCGAAACGGCGCGAGCGGCTCAGATGGCGGTACGGAGGTCTTGGTGCCGAACCGAACCCGAAAAGTTGCTGGACACCATCGGCGCGGAAAAACTGCAACTTCGGTTTCGCAAGCTGTTTGCGTTGCTGACCAGTGGCAAGCTGGAGGTGCGGGTGCTGCCGGACGCCGTGTTCGGACTCGTTCACGGAAAAGCCGGTGTGATTCTTTTGGCAGATGGCACCAAGACTTCGTTTCTTGGCAGCGTGAACGAGTCGAAGACAGCTTGGAAGCTGAACTACGAATTGTTGTGGGAAGACCGCAGCGAGGAAGCGATTGATTGGGTCCAAGTAGAGTTCGACGCGCGGTGGGGTCGCCGCACGCGGTGCCGTTGGCCGAAGCGGTGATCGAGGACATTGCCCGGTTGTCGGATCGAAAAGTGCGGTTCGGTTGCATTATTTTCAGCCAGTACCGCGATTCGCACATTTGGCTTGCCGAACAACTAACCGAAGAGTTGCCGGATGAGCCGATTGCAATTTACTCTGGGCCAACGACATCGGGCATCATGTACGCTGGTGAGTTCTACACCAAGAAACGCGACGAGCTGAAACAGATGGTACGAGCAGGGACGCTTCGCTTGATGCTCGGTACGGACGCCGCATCCGAAGGCTTGAATTTGCAACGCCTAGGGGACAAAAAAGGGACACGTAGAAAACCGATAGCCAGCATCGCTGGCGATCGGTTTTCTGATTCGCAAGTTCGCGTTTAGAATCTTGCGTGTTTGCGACAGGTGCGACCGCAAGAAATGTTGATGTTGCGTGATTTCTAAGCCGAAGCTGGCGGCAAGAATCATTGACCGTATTGATGACGATCATGGTATGTTGACACGAGGCTTACTCGTTTGTGACGCGCCACAAGCAGAAGCCTTGGTTTCTCTATCTTGCCTTTAACGCAATGATAATTTGTGGCTGTCGTTGTCGATGTGTACACTCCTGTTGCTGGGAACAACGGAGTCGAGTTTTGCAGAGGTGCAACTTGACAAGGGACCTTCTGGTCGACTTTGCGCCGAAGGTGCCGATGGTTCCCGGCGAATTCAAAATCATGTGACGCAGTAGCATCTTGCGGTCTTTTAATGTCGTCTTTCGCTTTGCGAAAGAATGGAGGAACGCTCTTTCGCGGAGCGAAAGGCGACACTTATTTGCCGCACGACCCAACTCGTTCTCGATGGGTCTGGGTAGGTTGAATACGAATACCGTTTCACCGTTTCACACACCTGAACCCTGCATTCCTTTCCAGAATGGACAGAATGGGCAGTCTTCACCGGTGGGAAAATCTTCACCTTCTTCGTGTGGGCAGCCAATATTGCCTGACGTGTGTACGACCGAAGCAACTTTGTATCGCTGGAAGAATTCTAAAATCGATTTTTGCACGCGCTCGTCATTGGAAACATTCGAGCCCACGAATCGTTCCAAGATCGGTTCTGCATTAGGGTGGAGAAAAATCGCAGCAACGATTTTCGTCGTAAGTTGGTCGTCCGGCCCATACAGCGCTACCGTACCCAGCGGGAATTTTTGTTCCCCATCTCCGCCTTGTTGTTTGAAACGAAATTCGTCGATCTTCGATTGCCATAGGTCCAGATCAATCTGCGAGAATTGATCTTCGTTCCCCTCGCTAATGAGGAGACCGGTTTCTTGGAACGCATAAACGATGGCCGGGTCGATGCCCGCCTTGTCTAAAGCTTCAGAAATTTCATGTTCAATATGTTCGAGGTTCACGCCTTCGAATAATAGACGTTCCGGGTCTGCTGTTTTCGGATCGATTCTCAACTCATCAAAAAGCATTGCTGCGGTGTTTTCGTCGATGCGAACTTGGCGGTGAATCGTCCCCAGTTCGTCTTCCACATACTTAAAGTCTTTGTTGTAGCAGCATTTCTTATACTTTTTCCCACTTCCGCATGGACACGGTTGGTTACGTGAGACACTTTCGAACGCCATTTCATTCTCCGAGCGATAATCAAATGAATCACTACCCGCAAACCCGTAGCCTAGCCTAGTGGTGCAGGGCTGTAAGGGTATCACATTCAAGGAATCCCGCAGGCTTGCCCTGGGCTAATCATAATTTGGGATCGTGGGCAAAAAGGCAAAAAGCGTTTGCGCAGATTAAATTTCATTATCACGTCGCGTCGGCAACGGTTAGCGTCGCCTTTCGCGCTGCGAAAGTGCGCTCTTTCGCGGAGCGAAAGACCCACAGAAGCCGCAAGCCTGCTGGATTTGTAGTCAAGACGCACATCGCGATTGAGCGAGTTTTCATCGCCAAAAGTTCTGCAGTTTTTCACTAGCAGCGACCTCTAATGGAAAACGTTTGCTGAATGCGTGATCTTGAACCTTGGCGAATTCGCGGAGGGCAAGGTGAATGTGCTCAGGGCGAACTCGAACACCACCGACGTTGTCGATCGCGAGCGATTCCGCGTTGATGGGTATGAGCTGTTGCTGCTCATCGGTGGCACCGATCACCCGATTTCCAGTGATGCCAGGGCCTAGGAACATGATGGAGCCGATGGACCAATGATCTTTGCCATTGCCAGTGTTGTAATTCGGCGTGCGGCCCATTTCGCTTTGAATGATAACGACCAGCTTGTCGCGAATCTGAAGTTGTTCTGCCTTTCGCAACAGATCGTCGATGCCGGCGAGCAACTCTGGAATCAATTTCATCTGATCGACATCGTTGTTGTTGTGACTGTCGAACTGACCAATCGACAGGTTCGCCGAGATACAAACACCGGCCTTGAATGCAGCCAAGGCAATGTCATTTTGTTGCGCGAGCCGCTCTTTTGACTGTTCTTTTGGGATGAATGGAACCACGCGCTGCAGTGCTTTGGAATTTGCTTGGGCCGCAAACAGCATGCTTTGACTGCGTTCGACGCGAGGCAATCTTGCGTTCGAAACACGGGCTTCAAATTGTTGCTCCAGCGCGCGTTCGACGCGATCGGAAGCGAATGCATCCTGATAGGGATGACCAGCGCCTTCGACAAAGTCGGCTCGCGCTAACAATTTCAAGGACTGGAGATACGGCACGCGTGACAACGGAACAAGATTGCCGGTTGCGGAATAGTTTCCAAAGGTCAGAAATGCGAGCGGAGCTTCGGCTCCATGGCAGGCGGCAACAAGCGCTGGAAATGTCGGGTACGCAAGGCTGTCCAGTTTCCCGGTCGCCATATAGCGCGCACAAGGAGTATGGTTGTTGACGGAAAGATCCAGCCCGTTCAAGACTCGCAATTCAGGCCCGTACTTCGTGAAGAAGTCTTCGTTGCTCATTCCGTGTTCGATGTGCTTCGCGATGGGAGCAATTCGGTGATTGCCAACGGTCAAAATATCGCCTTGCTGATAAAGCCGGTTGATGCCTTCAACGCCCTTCGGGTCCATCAAGTACGTTGTGTCCCAACCGCCGGAGGCATTGAAGACGACATAATACGGCCCTGGGTAGCCGGCCAGTTCTGATGCGTCCGCCTTCGCACTCATCAGCGAACGCCAGCCGATCGATGCGGTAAAACCGAGTCCAGCAAGACTGCAACGTTTCAGGAATGTTCGTCGTGACATGGCGGCAGGTTACTCATAAAGGAATTCATGCTGGCGTAAAAGGTACGTGACTACACCTCGCCACGCGCGAACGGTGTAATGGGGATCTTCAACGTGGAAATCTTCGCGACCGCCACAAAAGTAGGTTTCACGAGGCTCATAATTCGGTTGAGCCTTGGCGTCGGTGATGATACCGCTAAAGAGTTGAAAACAGCGTTCAACTTCGGGGTGATCCGGCGGCTGTTGGATGCCAAGAAGTTTCTCTCGGAGGCTGACGATGGTCCCACGAATTACACGATTCGACACTTCGTCACCGGGAACGACCGTTGCTTCGATCCCAGCAAACAGAATCCGATCGGCGGCCGGGCGATGGAAATCCGGGCCCACGGTCAGGCACGCAACATCGTTTGCCATGATCCGCTGGATGGCTCCCATCACGCCGCTGGGATCGGGGTTGCGTTCGGTCACGGTGATGGAATCGATACCGCCATAGAGAATCTTGTATTCCTCATCAAGTCGCCCCCATCGCTTGCCAAAGATCGCGTTTAGCTTGCGTTCCATTTGTTCGGGAGTGACCAATCGAACCACACCGACGTCGTCCAGTTCTGCTTGACGCTCCGGCTGATTGGCGAGTGTGGCGATGCCATCGGCGCGATAGAAATCGGTGGAGATAATTGCCTTGAAAACCGCCTTGAGATTAAAGTTGGATACGGTAAAACGAGCGGCGACGTCTTTGATCGTCTTTCTTTGTTCAAGATACGCACGACGCTTGCCACCAAACGCCGGATCATCAATGTCTTGCGGAGCCTGCAGCACTTTTCGGCCCAGCAAAATGGAATAGACATGTTCGACCATTGCAACGGGAAAACGAGGGTCCTTGACGGCTCGTTCCGCCAGCCACTGTGTCGCTCGCCAGCGTTCGCTCGCGGGCAGATCTTCACCTTCAAAGCCCGACTGAAACATGTCGCTGTACCAGCCGTCCGTTCGAGGTCCCCATTCACCTTCAAAGTTGAAGTCCTGAAATATGCCAGCGACGGGATCAATTGTTTTGTGGCAAACAACACAGTCGGGTGCCTGCATCGTGGGAATTTCATACTTGGCTGCCACAGCCGACGCGTCGGTCGATCGAGGTGCCAGTTGCATGATGTCGATGCCTAGAAAATGCTGATAGAACATTCTGGCTCGCAGCCGGTTGCGGTTCGTTTCGGTAGACGGATAACGTCGGAGGTAATGAAACATGCTGAGGAAGCCCGCATGAGGATACAGGCCGGTGGCGGATTCCTGCGTCTTCCCATCGCGTCCCTTGAGCGCATGCAATTGTGCGGGGATGTACTCGAACGGATCATCGACGTTTTTAAATCGCTCCTTGATCTCATCGTAAATTCCGTAACCTCGCGCGGTGTAGGGGCTGACCATGATGTAGTCGGCGGTAGCCAACTCCGAAAACGGTCGCTCGTTCCGCACAATAAATGCAATCAGCTCCAGGGGCTCACGCAGTAATGCATCGCGATAAACGTCCGCTAGTTTCCAGCCGGCCTGCTGACGTTCCGTTTCCGGGAGATGACTGAAATCATGTGTCTGATACCACAGCCGAGTCTTTTCGAAGTGGTCGTATGACAACAATGTTTCGGCGTTGTCTTCAATGCCGATGGTCAGAAAGATGTCATTGAAACCCTCTTTCAACCGCGCATAAAACGCATCCTCCTGCATGAGGCTGTCAAGAATCGGATCGATGGCGGGAAACCCTGCCTGCTGTACGGTCGCAAGTTCCTCGACGGCAGGCAGTCGGCCGGCGAGTGAAAGTGTGACTCGTCGCAACAAACGCTGCGGGGTGACCAATGTGACCCCGTCAAAAAACGGCGCGACCTCGTCCGGAAAAGGCGACGCGTGATCGTCCGTTGCCGCGACGTCTGGCACTGATTCACTGGTTCGAGACCTCGTTCGCTGCACGTACCGATCCAGGATTTTGTAACCGGTCGAATCTGGCATTAAGACTTTCTTGCCGCCATGCTCAAGTTCGCCGATGACCTTCTGCAGCAGACGCGACCGATCGCCTGTCATCGCTTTTGCCATTGCTTGAAAGGCAGCTCGATTTCGAGAAAGAATGACAACATCATCGTCGCTTTCATTCGGTTTTGTCAGGACGAATTCACTGTCAGCGGCATCGCCGTCCTGGTTGTGACACCGCAAGCATGTTCGTTCTCCAACCTTAGCCCAGACTTCGGCTTCGAAAAAGCGATCATCTAAAAGACAACCCGGCATGGCTGGTGCTGAGGAGGGAGCATTCGTCTGTCCGGCTGCGATGTTGCCAAATGATGCAGCAAAAATGACAGTCCCTGCCAGAATGCCCCGGATCGTCAACAGAACCAGTGTTACGAGTCGTTGGGATTTATCGCACATCTGAATTCCACGTGGGCTTAAGGAGCTATGGCATGCACCCTTCTCCACCGGTACTCTCCGGGGGATAAGGGCTGGGGAGGAGGAGGAAAACCGCAAAACAGGATGTAAATCGCCTTGCAATCCTGCGCCACACGGCCCCTCACCCCCCTCACCGGTGAGGGGTTAGTGAAGCTGGAAACGGTTTTGCTCCTGTTATTACCAGCCTCGATCGAGTCCGTGATGAATTTTACGGCACCGTCCGATTCAGCACATGGCAACCGCCTTGATGATGGCTCGCTGCGGACATGATACCCGAGATGCGACTTCAGATCGTAGCAATGCCTGCGATTCGCAAACTCCCGGCTAGGCAGCTTTAAGCTTGCTCTTCGACCGGCGGCGATCAGCGGTTGCATTGTCGGCAACACGCTGAAGAACGCTGCGCAATTGAGAGAAATGCGCGTCGGGGGATAGGTTCTCCATCACCCATTTGCGTCCTTGGAGCCCAAAGTTTCTCCGCAACGATGGATTGCGGATCAATTGCAACGTTGCAGCGGCGAGTTCGTCTGGGCAGCGAGGTTTAACGAGATAACCGGTTTTCCCGTCTTGGATTGTCGTCTGAAATCCGCCCACCGCACTCGCAATGACGGGAACCTCACACGCTAGTGATTCAGGGGCAACGAGTCCGAATGGTTCATCAAGCGATGGACAGAGCACCATGTCCATGGCTGCGATCAATGAGTCAGCGTCATCTCGATACCCCAGCCAGCAAAGTTTGTCACTGACATCAAGCTGATTGCTAACTTGCTTGACCACCTTCGTATCTTGATCCGAGCCGCGTCCCACGATGACTAAACGTACCGATGGTACCAAGTCCACAATTTTCGCAATCGCCCTCACTGCATCGATATGCCCTTTGCGCGGAATCACATTGCCAACGATACCAAGCAGCAAACTGTCGGTGGGTACGTTGATTGCCGAGCGAAGGGCCAAGCGTTTTTCGTCAGAGACCGGTTTGAACCGGTCGGTATCAATCGGATTGAGGATCGTTGAGATCTTCCACGGCACGACAAGATTGTGGCTAATATGAAAGCGGCGCGTCGCATCGGAGACTGCCACCACATGGTCATTGAAGCACCAGTGCAGTTGCAGCTTATTCGCATGAGCCGTGGCAACAACCGGAATTCCGTACAAACGACGCAACAAGACGCCGAATGCGCTCGCACGACTGCAGTGCGTGTGCACGATGTCAATTTCGTGATCCTCAATCCATCGGCGGATTCGGCTCAGTTCCGTAAGTGGCCAGCGATCAAGTGGGCTGTTCAGAACATTGACTCGAGTTCGATCAATGTTGCGATCAACGAAACTGTCCTGGGGGACCAACATCGATACACAATCGCCTCGATCGACAAACCCATGAGCATTGTGAACGGCACTCAGCAAGGCACCGTTCGAGATCTGTCCGCCACTAGCGATGATCAGTATTTTCATGAGTTGGCCGAATTTACAACTGTGGGCTACATGCTGTTCCCATCAACAATTTATGTCTATTAAGGAATATTATGCGCCGGGTCAATCGCGACTTCGGCAGAATTAAACTTCACCAGCCTGGGTCATGCAGTTGGAGAGTAGGGCCAAAGCCAAAACTTCCGCTGGGCGAGCCAGCGGGATTCACTTGCGGGGAAACATCGCTTGGTGGAGCGCTAGTCATTCGTTACACACATCGCTGCACGATCATTTTCTGATTATGGCCCTGACGGAGACAATCGCCGCCATGGCTGACGTCATTTCTTCTTGCCCACAATACCAAATTTCTAACAGGCCAGGCGCAGGCGGTTAAGGGCGGAATTCGCTGACCAGAATACAGGCGTTGTGTCCGCCGAAACCAAAACTATTGCTAAGCGCGACACGAACTCTTCTTTGCACTGGCCGCAGGGCCGTGTAATCCAGATCGCAGGCGGGATCAGGATTCTCGAGATTGATGGTCGGAGGGATCATCCCTTCGACCACTGACTTGGTAGCAATCACCATTTCGATACCACCGCTGGCACCAAGCGAATGGCCCAGCGAACTTTTCGTACTGCTGATCGCGACACGACGAGCATGCTCGCCAAAGACTTGCTTGATCGCACCGGTTTCGGCTTTGTCGCCCAGCGGAGTACTGGTGCCGTGAGCGTTGATGTAATCGATGTCTGACGGATTAATCTTCGCATCCAAGATGGCAGCTTTCATGGCTGCGGCGGCACCACGGCCTTCTGGGTCGGGCGCGGTGATGTGACCAGCATCACTGGTCGTTCCGTAACCAATCACTTCACCGTAAATCCGCGCGCTGCGAGCTTTCGCGCGATTCAACTCTTCAAATACCAATACGCCAGCGCCTTCACTGAGCACAAATCCATCGCGATCGATATCGAACGGACGACTCGCTCGCTCCGGTTCATCGTTGCGTGTTGATAGCGCCTTCATGTTTTGAAACGCTGCCAAACCCATCCGTGTGATCGCCGCTTCGCTACCACCAGTCAGCATGATGTCGGTTTCACCCCGGCGAATGCTTCGAAGCGCTTCACCCATTGCATTGGTCGCGCTGGCACACGCGGTTGCGATGGCAAAGTTAGGGCCTTTCAACCCAAAGTAAATCGACAGGTTGCCTCCGGCGGCATTGAGCATCATCTTGGGAACGGTAAAGGGGCTAACGCGATCTGGCCCCTTATCGATCATGCGTTCAATTTGGGTTTCGATTTCCCATAGGCCGCCGATGCCGGACCCAAGGATCACGCCGCACTTCTCACGATCTTCGTTGGCAAAGTCGATACCCGAATCACGCACGGCAGTGCCACCGGCGCGAAGGGCAAATTGAGTAAACCGGTCGAGCCGTTTGAGATCGCGCGCGTCAGCGAAGTCGCCGACTTCAAACTCGGCAATGTCACCACCGATGTGGATTTTGTGTTTCGAAGTATCGATGGTCGTGAGGGTATGTATCCCACAATGACCATCCAGCAGTCTCTGCCAAACTGTATCCACGCAGTGACCTAGCGGCGTAACAAGCCCCAAACCAGTCACGACAACTCGTCGATCATTCATCGCAAAACCGACCCATCCATAAAAACGATTTCTTTGCTAAAAGGAAAATGCCGCCCCGACACCCGGGACGGCACTATTCCAAAATTTCGTCAATGTGAGCATACCACATTGCAGAAGGAGTTGATTAAGCGTCTTCGCCCTTCGTGCTCTCGATATAGCTAATCGCTTCACCGACTTTTTGAATTTTCTCGGCGGCATCGTCCGGAATACTGATGTCGAACTCTTCTTCAAGTTCCATCACCAATTCAACGGTATCGAGCGAATCCGCACCGAGGTCGTTGACGAATGATGTTTCGCGGGTAATTTTGTCTTTATCGACACCCAATTGTTCTGCGACGATATCGACGACGCGTTCTTCAATCGTGGCCATGGGATACTCCTGAAAGGTTAATTTAATTGTTTGTGAGTGAATGAGACATAGCTACAAAGGTTGTAGCGGAACGACGGTAAACGACCTCTGGTTCGGCAATCAAGCGGGATCCACTCAGCAACCTCAACCTCGGCGGAACAGTCAGGAAGCGCAAAGATAGGGGAAACGGCTAAAACGCGTCAATACACCGATGGAATCTTATCCGACCATTCCGCCATCAACAACGATGGTTTGACCGGTGATATACCCCGCTGCTGGCGAGGCGAGAAACAAAACGGCAGCGGCGACATCTTCGGGAGTGCCGACTCGATGAGCAGGAATACGTTTGCGAACCTCCTCCATGACGACTTCGCCGAGCTTGGCGGTCATTTCGCTCTCGATGAAACCTGGGGCGACGGCGTTGACGGTAATGGCTCGATTCGCAAGCTCTTTGCTTAGCGTTCGTGTCAGTCCAATCATGCCCGCTTTACTGGCGGAATAATTTGCTTGCCCCGCGTTTCCGATCAACCCAGAAATGCTTGCCATGTTGATAATTCGGCCATATTTGGCCTTTCGCATGATATTGGCAACCGCCCGGCAGCAGATGAAGCAGCTCGTCAAATTGGTGGCAATCACGTCATCCCACTCGTCGTCTGCCATGCCGCGCATCAACTTATCGCGGGTGATTCCCGCGTTATTGACCAAAATATCGATGCGTTTATGCTCGGCATGAGCGGATTCGATCGCAGCGGCAGCGGCCACGCGGTCAGTAACATCGCATGAAACCGCTTGGGCCGACCCGCCCGCCGCTTCGATAGCTGCGACGGTTTCTTGCAACTTGTCAGCATTTCTTGCCAAGCAAACGACTTTCGCGCCATTCATCCCCAGGGCGACGGCGACCGCTTTTCCCAATCCCTGTGACGCACCGGTCACGATGGCGACTTGTTTTGACAAGTCAGCTTTGATCGAAAGTTCCATGGACAAACATTTCCAACAATTAGAATTTTTCTAAAATTATGCGACTAAAAAACGTCGCTAAAACACGGCGGGTCCGCAGAAATCATCCGGCGTCGCCTTCTCCGTCACCAAAACCATCGAGCGGGATCTTACGGGAGATGCGTTTGATAGTACCGCGTAAAACGCGACCAGTACCAACTTCGATGAAGCCTTCAATGCCATCGTCGATCATCTTACGGATAGAATCTTCCCAACGCACTGGGCTGACGAGTTGCCGCGACAAAAGATCAGCGATCGGACCGCCAGATTGATGGGACTCAGCATCGACGTTGCTATAAACGGGGAGCGAAAAATCGCGAATTGCAACGGAATCTAGTGCTATTTTGAGCGATTGGGCTGCTGGCTGCATCAATGCTGTATGGAACGCGCCCGCCACGGGCAGGGGAATGACTTTGCTTGCTCCGGCTGCGGGTGCCGCCGCGATCAATCGCTGAATTGCCGTGATGTGTCCAGACACCGCAATATTGCCGCTGCACAGAATGTTAGCTGGCTGCAAAACTTCGCCTACCGCGCGGACTTGGTCGCACAATGCTGTTACCGCCGCGAGGTCCAAGCCGATGACGCTTGCCATGCCGCTTTCCACTGCATCTGCTGCTGACTGCATCGCCTGACCACGTCGCTGAACAAGCCGCAATGCGTCTTCAAAATCGAGCCCGCCAGCGAAGCAAATCGCGGAATATTCACCTAAACTTAGACCCGCTACCGCTTTAACTTTCGCAACCAAGTCCGGTTGATCTTGACGAAGCACGGCGACCGCAGCCATGGACGTGACAAACAGCGCAGGCTGACTGAATTCCGTTGCCGCTAAACGTTGTTCAGGGCCGTTCAAACAGAGATCGCTAAGGTCGTATCCGAGCACAGTCCCAGCGCGGTCAAAGACATCTCGCGCGGTTTGATGATTTTCGACCAGCCACCGTCCCATGCCGACAGCTTGAGCACCTTGGCCAGGAAAAACAAACCCAACCGCATCGACATTCAAAGACATGCCGACTACTGCTCTTCACTTTCGACAAGCGTGCGGCCCATATAATAGCCACATTTAGGGCAAATCGTATGAGTTGGCGCTGCCGCTGCACATGCTGGGCAATAGGCGATTTGACGCTTTTTCAAGTGGTGATGTGAACGACGTTTACCGGTTCGGCTGTTGCTGTGTCTTCTTTTTGGGACGGCCATTGCACGTCACCCTTTCCAATATTGCCAAGAATCAGGCCGTTTTTCAACGGATACTTACGGGCCTTGTATGGTAGAAACGACAACCATTCCCGTCAACAGACGCTTTCACGGATAAATTGGCAATATTCCCGAAAACTATTTTGAGCTGAGTAGCGAAAAACCAAAGCGTCCGCAGGGCAAGATGGACATGGCGGAGCCGTTAAAAATGAACGAAAATAGGGGATTTAGGTAGGGATCAACGAAACAAACTACTACGAAAGTAGGCTCGCTTCGCCACTGGGAGACCGTTAAAAAATTTATTGTTGCCTTTGCTGCGTATGATCGTGTCCCTCGTGACCATTCTGCTCGCTGGCCTGTTGCGGACTTGTGACTCTTTAATCAGTTTCTAAGGCAGCGATTGGGCTGGCCGTCATCGGGCAAAAGTTCAAACCAAGTTGAGCGGAAAAGTCTTACTATGGCACTCTCAGCTTATTGGATACGCTTGCGACGCCTGGAGTTGTCAGAGCCAGCGCCGACGCACAATCGTCATAGTTGGCAACCGTGCCCGTCAACTCGACACATCCACGTTGATCGCATGTTACTTTGACCGCTTAAAGTCCCATTTTATTCATAGCGTTTTGAAGTCGCACTTCGGTTTCATTGTTCATTGGACCGTCTTTTTTGGTTCTGGAAACAGAACTGTTCGTTGCCACGACCTAGCGATCGGAACAAATGAACTTTCGGCCTGCAAATATTCAACTGAAATGGAGTCGCTGCGTTCAAGTAAATGCCTGCGAGGAAGGCTACAGGTAGCGTCACAGCAAGTACCAACAACAAGCCGCCCAAGTAGTAAGTCGCGAAGGTCTGCCCTGTTTCAAAGTATTCAAGTCGAGTCGTCAGCACAAATACGACGACCGAAAGTATTACGGCGACCGCTGCCAAGCAGCTTGTCCACGACAAGATTGATCTTGCCGGGAATCGGGTCAGCAATCGTTGTGCGGCGACCGCACCCAGCGACAGCCCGAGCAGAAAACTGATCAAGATGAACGAAAACGTATAGGTGCTGTTGTGGAAGATCAGGGAGAACAATCGATCACGATGCACAGTATGCTCCGTTTGCCAACGAGCAAGCATCTCGCTCATCATGGGCAACGTTGCGCCCAGCGAGATTGTTGCCGGTGCCAACAGCAGCAAACTAAACAACACTCGGGACAGTGTCCGCAAACTCGCATTTTCCGTTTGCAGCCACGCATCAACATCCGCCTGCGTGACGAACGGGATGACGGCAGGGATCGCCAACGCCCAGATACCAGCCGCGAATTCACAGACTGCGTAGCCGCGAAATGGACAAACACGACTTGCAACTCGTCCACCGACGGCATAACCGATCGCCATGCCACCGAAATACGCCGCCAAGACAACTGCCGTAGCGGATGCGGTATGACCAAACAGCAGCCCCAACTGCCGATTCCAACTGACTTCGTAAACGAGAGCAGCGAAACCGGAAGCGAAGAAGAGTAAATTGGGAATGAAGAATTGGGAATGGTGTTTTTCTTTCCTCCATTCCCCATTCTCCATCTCTTCACTCACCTCAATGAGCGTGGTCGTGTCCGCTGTGGTCGTGGTCATGTTTGATTTCACCGCGATAGGGTGTTCCATTGATCGTCACCATTAGCTTCGCAGCAGAAGACTCGTCGTCGACGTGTTCAACCAACTCCGCGTCGGCAAGAGTAAAGCGAGACGACTTACCGTCAGTCTCACCGTCATCAGGACTGGCGGCGAGCTTGAATTGTTCTGGTTTTCCATCGTGCAACAGGTTGATCGTGAGTTCTTTGGCATCAACGGGAACCGCCTTGGTTGCTGACGAATCAAGGATGTAGATCGTCACCGACTTGTCATCGTGAACGACCTCCGCATGGAATTCTTCTTTGCCAAGTTCGACCAGTGTTCCATGATGCGGCCCTTCGCTGGCATGGGCATGAATCTCAACCGTTGCCGGTGGAGGTGCATCCATCGTGATCACCGTGTCGGAGGAACCAGGGGATGTGCCAGCGGTTGTTTCCGATGGTTTGGGAGTGCAACCAGTGGTATAGATTGCCAGTACAGCAGCGATGGTTGAGTAGTGAGTGAAACGCATGAGAACCTCAGGGGAAATGGGAAATCGGAAATCGGAAATGGAGAATGGAGAATGGAGAATGGAGAATGGAGAATGGAGAATGAAATCATGGGAATGAAAAAATGGGGTTGAAAACATGGGAATGGAAATATGGGGTTGCTTCGTTCTCCATTCTCCATTTCAATCTAGTCTTCGTGTTTGGCTTCAAAGCCATTTTGTGTCAACCATGTGGTCCACTGTTCAGCAGCCGCGTGATCGGCGACGTGAATATCTCGCCAGGTAGGCGCACGGAATTTAATGTCGCTGTGATTGCCGTGGTTCGAGACGACGACCTCGGCACCGACTTTCTTGAGTTGCTCAAACATTTGTGCTTCTTGTGGCGTGCCGTTGCCGTGAATCTGTTTCCACTTCACCATGCGAAACTCGACCGCTTCCGGCCCATCGGCAAACGCTGGATCGGTATGGCTGTGCGAAACATCAAATCCAGAGGCTTTCAACCAACCAGTCCATTGTTCGGCAATCTTGTGGTCTTTCGCTGCGAATGTCTTCCACTCAGGGCAGCGGTATGAGACGTCGATGTGACCAGCATGGTTGCCTTGCTTCGCTTCACAACCCATTTGCTTGACGGTCGCGAGATGCTGCGCTGCTTTGTTGGCATCGTCAAAGTGCATCTGTTTCCACTGTGGCAATTGAAACGCGAGCGTCTCGCCCGAATGGTCGTGATCGGCTTTGCCTTCGTGACTGTGATCGTGGGCTTGTCCAAACGCTTGAGCACCTGCTGTAGCGATCGCGCCGCAAACCAAAACTGTTAAAAACACGTTCTTCATTTTCAAACTCCTTAAAACTATCAACTGGACCAATTCAACAAGCAGGGTGCTTGCTGGTGTCGCCGTTAGACGACTGCGGGTGCAGGAGCACTTTGCCCTGCGGGGATGCCCGCGTGTTCGTTGGCGTGAAGTAAAGCTTCGTCTTCCGAAGCCTCTTCAAGAACTACTCCACCCTTCTGCTCACGTATCGCGCGTTCCGTCGCTTTCATTCCAAACAACCAGAACAAGGCTGGATGTACAAAAAAGTCCAACATCGTCGAACTAATCAAGCCGCCGAGAATCACGGTCGCGACTGGATACAGGATTTCCTTGCCGGGTTCACCTGCGGCCATGACCAACGGCACCAGTGCGATGCCGGAAGCCAATGCGGTCATCAACACCGGAGCCAAGCGTTCAAGCCCAGCGCGAATGATCATCGATTTCGTGAATCGCTCGCCTTCGTGCTTGACCAAGTGAACGTAGTGATTGAGCAACAAGATTCCGTTGCGCGACGCGATCCCGGCTAGCGAGATAAAGCCGACCATTGCGGCGATCGTCAGTGTCTGCCCCGTGAGTACAAGTGCGGCGACGGAGCCGATGAACGCCATCGGCAATGCCGCCATGACCTGCAAAGACAAATTGACCGAGCGGAACATGGTGAACAGCACCATGAACACGCCGACCATCGAGATCACGAATAGAATCCCGATCAAGCGGCTTGCCGATTGCTGACTTTGAAATTGACCACCATATTCAACAAAGTAACCTGCTGGCAGGGTCGAGGTGATCGGGGCGACGGCCTTCTGAATATCGGTCACCACATCGACGACGCCTCGTTCGGCAACGTTGCACTGTAAGACAACTCGCCGACGGACGTTTTCTCGATTGACCGTATTCGGTCCACCGGATTCATAGATATTTGCGAGTCCAGACAACGGGATTGTCCCGCCGTCGGGTAGTTGAATCGAGAGGCGTTTTAGTCCTTCGATATCTTCGCGATATTCGTCCTTCATCCTCACCACGAGATCAAAGGTTCTTTGACCTAACAGCACTTCTGAAACCACCGTACCGTTCATCGCGGTCTGAATGAAATCATTGACACTGGCAGCAGACAATCCATACTGCAACAAGCGGTCACGATCCAATTCGATTCGCAATTGGGGAATGATGACTTGAGGCTCAACCATCAGGTCAGTCACGCCTTTCACGGTTGAAAGCTCCGCCTTCATCGCTTCCGCTTTTTGACGCAGCAGGTCGAGATCGTCGCCATAGATTTTGATCCCGATTTGTGCCTTGACGCCTGACAACATGTGTGAAATCAGGTGCGCAATCGGCTGTTCCACGGCGGTGACGATGCCAGGAATCTCCTCCATCGCTTTGCGAATCTCGATCAATTGCTGTTCGCGTGTCCGGGGAGACTCTGGGTCAAGCTCAATGATGTACTCAGACATATTGACACCTTCGGCGTGTTCGTCGAGTTCAGCACGACCGGTTCGGCGTGCGAAGCGATCAACATCTTCGATGCCTTGTAACGACTTCTCAACCGTTTGGTTGATTTGATTCGACGCCGCCAGCGACGTGCCCGGCGGCAATACGACGTTGAGCTGAATCGTGCCTTCGTTAAACGGCGGTAAAAAATCTTTTTCCAGTCGAGATACAAAGACTGCCGCCAACGCCACACAGATCGCCGTCACGGTCAAATTCAACGTGGGGAATGTCAAGCTGAAGGTGATGACTCGCGCGGCCACAGCCTTCAACCCGTGAAGCACAAAGCCATCTTTTTCGTGACCAGCGCCTTTGCCGCGGGCCAGCAACCAATATGACAACACCGGAGTTACGGTCAGCGATACAACCAGCGATGACAGAATCGAAACGATATAAGCAACCCCCAGCGGCGCGAACAACTTGCCTTCCATTCCACTGAGCGCGAACAACGGTACAAACACGAGTACGACGATGGTCGTGCTGTAGATGATCGACGAACGAACCTCTGTGCTGGCGCGGAACACAATAAGCAACGGATTGAGTGGATTTGCAGCGACTCGATTCTCTTTCAGCCTACGGAAGATATTTTCCACATCAACAATCGCATCATCGACAAGTTCGCCCATCGCGACTGCCAGCCCGCCAAGCGTCATGGTGTTGATCGACAAGCCGAATACTGCGAACACGATTGCCGTCATCACCAACGACAGCGGAATCGCGGTTAGCGTAATAAACGTCGTGCGAATGTTCATCAGGAACAGGAACAATACGATCACGACCAAGACTACGCCATCACGCAGCGCTTCGATCACGTTATCAATCGCACGATCAATAAACGACTTCTGCGAATAGACCGGCTCAACATGAATACCCTTGGGCATCGTTGGCAGTAAGTCTTTGACGGCAGCCATGATGTTGTCTGTCACGCGGCGAGTATCCGCGCCAGGTTGCTTGTTGATGGTGAGTACAACGGCGGGTCCACCGGACCAGGCGGGGGAAATGGGGAATGGAGAATTGAGAATGGGGGAATTATTTTCTTCTGCATTCTCTATTCTCCATTCTCCATTCCCTATTTTTTTCCTAACAAACGCTGAACTATCTCCTCGCTTGACCTGTGCCCCTTCGACGACCTTCGCAACTTGCGAAAGCAACAGTGGACGACCTTCGCGCATGGTGATGGGCACCTTCTGCAAATCTTCAATCGTTTGTATTCGACCGAGTGACCGAACCAACAACTCGCTGGGGCCTTGCCGATCCAAATAGCCGCCTGTGCCGTTCTCATTGCTGGCCGTCACCGCCGCTTCGACATCCGCCAACGTCACGCCGAAACTCAGCATGGCGCTGGGATCGACCAAGACTTGAAACTGCTTCCGCTTGCCACCCATCGTGAAGACCTGCGAAACGCCGGGGATAGTGAGCAGGCATTGCCGCACGACCCAGTCCGCTGTCGTTCGCAGTTCCATCGTTTCCAATGTCGGATCATCGCTCCACATTCCCAACATCAAAATCTGTCCCATGATCGAAGAGATCGGGGCAAGCTGCGGTGCGATCCCTTTCGGCAAACGATCCTGCACCATCTGCATTCGCTCGGCAACGATCTGACGATCGGTATAGATGTCGGTTCCATACGCGAACTCGACATACACGACCGAGATGCCAACGCCGGATGAACTGCGAACGGCTTCAACACCATTGGCACCATTCATCGTCGTTTCGATCGGAAACGTGATCAGCGACTCGACTTCTTCGGGAGCCATGCCCGGTGCTTCGGTCATAATGACGACGCGCGGGCGGTTCAAGTCGGGGAACACGTCGATCGGCATCACGCTTGCCTGCCATGTCCCATATCCGACCAGGAACAAAGCAACAGCGATGACGAGCAGGCGTTGTTGAAGCGCGAAGCGGATTACTGCGTTAAGCATAATTTTTTGAAATGGAGAATGGAGAATGGAGAATGGAGAATGTCATTTGTTCAGAATCCGGGGTTTGGGGTTTTCAATTAGGTGAACGAGTTGAGCAATGATTTCGTCATATTTAACGTTCAGCAGGCGTGCGTCTTCGGCGGTCACATACCCACATTCCACAGCGAACTGAAGCCAGACTTGAGTTTCTGCCGCTTCAGCTTCAGAGATGTTTAGTGTGCTAACAAAAAACGCTTCTGAGCGTCGCTTCCGCCATGCTTCAGCAATATTCGCGCAAACACTTCGTGATGAACGGCGTGCCTGATCGGTCAGCGAATAAGTCTCTTCCTTGGGAAACCGTTTACTCATCAAAAACACCCCCCTTTGCTGCGTCAAAACTGGCCTGATACACCGGCAAGTCAGTATGTTTCTTATACAAAGCCATTCGCTCTATTCCCTATTGTCCATTCCCTATTCTCCATTCCCTATTTCTTCAGTGCGTATGCCCTGCGTGCGGGTCGGCTCCGCCGCCTGATTTGTTCTTAATTGCCATTTGCATCTGATGAGCAGACTTCAATGCGATCACGTCGCCTGGAAAGATCGATCCATCGCTGGCGATGACTGCCGAGGTCTGGTCGCGATGCTTGATATGCACTGGGACGCGATCAAAGTGCTTGCCGTTTTGTTGGAACACGAACCAATCCGCACCCTCTTTGACCACCGCATCAACTGGGACGACGATCTCGTTTTCCCATACTTCGACGGGAACTTGGAGTTGAAGTCGCTGGCCGAGACGATACTTCCAAGAAATGAACCGCTGACCTTCGGCGTTGGTTTCTTCACGAGTAATCTCGTTTGGTAGCAACACAAAGAGCGATAGAGTACGAGAGTTTTCGTCGATCGAATTTCCGAGAAACGTCACTTTCAATCCACTCGTGGCTACCTGTCCTTTCGGCCCCTGAAACACCGCTTCAACGGTCCAGCCCAGTGCTGCCGCGTTACTGACCGCCTCAACATCTTGTTCAAACGCTTTGCCTTCAATAAATAATTGCGTGTAATCAGAAAGCGAACAAAGTCTTTCGCCGGACATAACGGCTTGCCCTTTTTGCACCTGAAGATCATCAATCACAAGCGCCGTGTCATCCGCTCCGTCACGTGATTCGGATTCCGTCGGTTGGTGAAATGAAATCGAACGGATGGGATTCTGGCTGAGTCGAAGCTCTTCATCCGCGTCATGGCGATCGATACTAGGAGCCACAATTTGCAGGTCTCTCAACAGCTTGCCGTCTTTTCCAATGGCTTCCACTTGTCGGTCTGACAATCCGTGCATTCGCAACCCTTCGCGCTGTGATTTTATTAGTGCTTCGAGTTTTTCCTTTGCATACTTTCGCTCCAATAAAGACTTCGCGGATATTGCCCCCGACTGCGTTGCGACATCAAGCCGAGCGATCTCGCGGTTTTCGACATCCAACTCGCTGATCGTTTTCAAATACTGCGTTTGTGTTTCAACCAAATCTTCATAAGTCAATCGAATCTCGAATATCAAGTCACCAGGCTTGACCGCTTCACCGGTAACGGCATGGACATGTGTGATGACACCGTTAAGCGGCGATGAGACGATGATCTGCGATCGTCCTGGTTTGGGTACAACGACGGCGGGCACCGTGATTGAGCGACGGTAAGTTGTCAGTGAGATCGGTTGGAGGTAATCCGGGGTCAGTCCCAGATTGAGTCTTGCTTGCGGCGTTAATTCAAGAGACGTTGCGGCAACGTGGTCCGCTTCTTCAGTCGCTCCATGATCCTCGTGACCACCTTCTTCAGCGGCTGGCGCAGTTCGATGCGACATCAAGGTCGTATCGATCCAACCGGACAGCGGTGGCCACCAAGTCGCATGTGTCAACCCAGCAGTAATGAGTACGGCCAAGCCGATCACTACCCGAATTCCTGCCCAGGGCAGTTTGGCAAAATTCCATGTCATCGAAAGAACTTTCTAAATGTTTGTCGAAGTCCGAGCAGGACGAATTGATTCCGTCGATACTGCGTTAAACGAATGTGCGGAACGGATTGAAACTCGTTCTAAGGCAATGCTGAACAGCAACGAACGCACACTGTGACAAGGGTGATACTGTCAGTCGTGATGCTTTCGGTCTGAATTTGAACGATCGGCACGATCACAAGAAGCTGCGATGCAATTCAACGCAAAGCAGGGAAAGGACGGCTCAAATCTGCCAAGATTGCAGACGAGCGCAGCGGGTAGCCGCTGAGAGAGATTTGCCGCCTGAATCGCCAAAATTGTCCCGTGACAGGATGCTCGCAAGAACTAGCAAGTTATCTGTCAACTTATATGTAAAACCGATTACCACGTCGCTGTTGGAAGTTGAATCAATGGATTTCCAACCGGAAGCGACGTAGGTGCAACGCGCCTCGTTGCAGCCATTTGAATGATCGCAGGGAGTGCTCGAACAACAACATTCTTCGGCTTGAACATCGTCGGTCGTCGATTCAGTCAATTCAAACGGGGGCAATGAAATGCTTTCGTCACCAGCATCATGATGGACTGCGTGGCTGCAACAGTGATGTGAGCAAGCGTTTGCTGGCTTAGCATCAACGTTGCTAGTAACGTGTTCTTGATTGGAGTGACAGCAATCCATTTGCCCTGAGTGCTTGTGGTGACCACAACAACCAAACACCGCATGCGTTGAAAACGCAAGTAGCGTCAGGATGTGGATAACCGAGGAAAGCACAATCAAACTCCTTTAGCAACCACCAACTCGCAGTGGGATATTCTTTCCAATTGTCATAGTCGGGTCAATGGCAGATGCACTTCAATAAAATTTTCAAACACGAACAGAATCACGGCTGGCTGAACGTCAGTCCGCTAACTGTACACCTTGATAACGCTCAGAGCTTGGTTTTGGTTTGCTCCGTCAACACCTACCGATCCAAGCAAATCTGTCCAGGATATTTCAATGACTTCCAATGCACAGCGCTAATCGCTTGATGCCGATCTAGACTACCTATCGGCTCAGCTCAAATTGACGACAGCAGGTGAGCGAAGCAAGGAGTTAAAGCAAGTTTTATTTTGAACGAGCCAGCGACTGGCTTGCGGCCAATCAAGACGTTCTCCATGCAAATCAAACAATGACCGAAGACAATGACGTCCTTTGAGGCGGGTCTGTTCGTTGGCATTGAATTGAGCGAATATCCCTATGACAACGTAGATATCAATCACTGGTTTCGCATCCCAAAGTCTCATGAACGCCGCATTCACCGTCAAAAACATGCTTGGATTCGGATCGTTCGTGAAGGCTCGACGCTGATGACTTGAAACCAAAAAAATGGCGACCTATCGCCAGTAGACAACGTCTAGCGTTGCTAGTATTTCAACAGTCTCCCTGGTACTCCAGGGGACAATGGATGGTGGTAATATGAGCCACCCGCCGAACATGGTCAAAGTCCGTGAAACGTTAATTTTCCCTGGATTGTGTTGCGACTGGGACAAAATCGTGGAAGATTTCGTTTGGCCAGGTCACGATTCACGCCCCGCAACAAGCATATCGAGTCACGTTCAATGGAATCGGAAAGTCAACGTGGTCGGACTGGCCTCGCACTTCACTGGCGAATTCTAATCGGACTGGCGCTGGGAGCTTGCGCGGGACTGTTTTGCAATGTTTTTGTCGATCCGGTCACAACGAAGACCATTTCCTTATTTGCCGAAGGAATGGGACAAGTTTTTTTGCGACTGATCTTCATGGTCGTCGTTCCGTTGGTATTTTGTGCGTTGACGCTCGGTGTTGCGGCCATCGGCGATGCCCGCAAGCTTGGTCGCCTGGGACTGCGAACGCTAGTTATGACGCTTGCCTTCTCGTCATGTTCAGTACTGATTGGTCTCACACTTGCCAACACGATTCGCCCCGGCGGACGACTATCGCCTGAATCGCGTGAACAACTCCGTGAAAAATATTCAGAGGATGCAGGCAAAACGACCGCTCTAGCGAACAAAGCGAAGAGCCTTAAAGACTCTTTGCTGGATATCATTCCAAAAAATCCGCTGCAGGAAGCAGTCGGCTCGCTAGACGGTAGCTCACCGGGCAGCGGCATGCTTGGCGTGATGTTTTTTTCGCTTTGTATGGGTGTGGCGCTGACGGTTATTGGCGACAAAGCGAAACCGGTGATCGACGTCCTGGAAGGCCTCTATGAAGCAGTCATGGCGATCATTCGCTTTGCGATGCGACTGGCACCGTATGGCGTCGCAGGACTAGTGTTCGCGATGACAGCAACGCTCGGGCTGGACATCATCAAGGCGTTATTGTGGTATGTGCTCACCGTATTTGCTGGTTTATCGATCCAGCTCTTTGTGGTTTACTCACTCGCAATTTTTCTGATTGCCCGCAAGCCACCGGTGCAGTTCTTTAAAGATATCTCGGAAGTATTGTTGACAGCGTTTGCAACTTCTTCTTCAAACGTAACGCTGCCAACTGCGCTGCGTGTTGTCGATGAAAAGCTAAAGCTTGATCGCCGTGTTTCTCATTTTGTGCTTACGGTTGGCTCGACAGCTAACCAGAACGGCACTGCGCTTTACGAAGGGTTGACGGTGCTCTTCATTGCTCAGGTCTTTGGCGTTGAGCTATCGATCTCGCAACAGGTGTTGGTGGTGATCATGTCAATCTTGGCAGGACTAGGAACCGCTGGCGTCCCCGGAGGCTCATTGCCGCTGGTCGTCCTTGTGCTGCAATCGATCCAAGTGCCGGTTGAAGGCATTGGCATCATCATGGGCGTCGATCGATTGTTGGACATGTCAAGAACAACAGTCAACGTTGCTGGGGACATCGCCGTCGCAACGTGTGTTGATCGTTGGGAAGTCGATCGTCACTCCGAGCAATGAGCGAGCCTCGTTGAGAAGCGATGGTTAAATTAGATCTTGAGATCAAGTGAACGGTTGGCTCTTGCCGTGCGAGCATCCGGTCTTGGCTCAGGCTTGGTATCGACAATGCTGTTGGCATCGCGAGCTTCTGCTGGCCGACGCCAAACGACATTTCTACTCGCCGCTTCGTCGTTGGAACGCTGGTTCTGTTGCTGCTGATTTTGGTTCATCAAGCTTGACCGTTCGCTTTCCGATCGCAGCTCAACGTCGAGTCGTTCAACCGTCAAACCCTGACTTTCCAAACGTTGACGAAGTTCGGGCAAGCTGTCTTGAAGCAACTGCCTCGCGTCTTCCCCATCAGCAATCACCATGGCCTTAACGCTACGTCCGGTGACCTGCATTTCAATTTGAACGCCACCAAGCTCATCTGGGTGCATTTTCAAGCGAACTTGTCCGCTGTCGATCCCCATCTTTTGAAAGGCCTTGGCGATTCGGTGTACCAACCTTGCGCGATCGGCGATGTCGGTTCGTCGACTGCTCGGCGTCGAATCGGCACCAGCGGACTCCGCAGACCGTTCAGTTCCTCGTGTAAAGGTTTTGGCGGAGGTTGCCCCTGACGCTGACTGTACACCTTGCACTACTGAGCCGCGCATGACGGAACCGCTTGACTCACGTTGGATTGCGATTGCTTGCAGTGCGGCGAGGTAACTTGCTGCTGGCCCGACTTGCGAGGCGGTGGATGGCGACGCGTTTCCGATGCTCTCGGCGGAAACGAAGCCATTTGAAACGGCCGAGGATTGAGCATCTGGTCTGCTATTTGCCGACGACGCTGGTGCGATCGCGGAGTCTTTTGGGATTTCGCGATTCGGTTCCTGTCTATCAACGCCGGACGCTCGATTATTCACATCATTACTTCGGCGTCGACGGTCTCCACGATCACGATCACTAGACTGCGAACCATCGGAAACGCCTGAAGCTGCATGAGTTGCGTCTGAAGTTGCAACGTCATTGTTTAGTTGCATCGGCTGATCGGGCGATGCTTCACTTACAGGTGATGTTGGTTGTTGATTGTTTTGAGAAACCGGACTGGCACTGTCCGAAGTTTCCGAGGTTGTCTTTGTCTGCTTCGACCTTGAAACTTGGTTCTCCGGTGCAACGACTGATTTTTGCGATTGCTCAATGGGGACTTGGACTATGTTAGCCACATTGCTTGTACTTTCGTCCGTTGGCTTTTCGGTCAGTGTTGCGATCGGTTCTTTACCAGCATTCCCGTCAAGCGGCGGATCAACACTGACGGAACGCGATTGCGAATCCGCATTGTTAATTGATTTTGCTTTAAGATCGCTCTTCGCGGCCGCGTCAACTTTCTTTGTCAAAATAGGCTGACTAGGTACTGGCAGCGCGTAAGGAGTGAGCCCCGTTCGATCACTCGGGTCATCCGATATGTCTTCCTCATCTTTTGCCCGAGTGGTTTCCGGTGCCGGTGCCAAATCGCTGCTCTGGCTAGGTTCGACATTGGTTGGCGATGGCGGCGGTGCAGATGCCGCGAATGAGTTGAAAATTTCAGCGAAAAGATTGAATTCGCTATTCGTTGTTGGCGGCGCAAAACCAAGTTGAGTTTCACGAGTTGCGCTGAATGGATCGACGGGTGCCCCAGTCGTCGTCCGATTTTCCTGAATCTGCATCGCGTGCGCATCCCCCCGGAAGCGACGATTACTGAACGACGATAGCTTCCTGGCTTAAACGCCTGAGGCGACCCGACGCTAGCGACCGCTACGTGCTTTATCGATTAATTGAGTGGTCGGAAGACCTTCGCCTATTCGCTGGAGAATTTGGTGTAATTTTTCCGCTTCGTCAGGCGTGGTGAACTCCGCTAGTATCTCTTTTCGTTTATCGACTGGGATACCTTGAATGATATTGACGACATCATCGATTTTCTCATCGTCGTATATTTTCATCAATTGATCTTTGGCTTGATCGGCAGCGAGCGATTGAAGCGTACGCTGAACATCCTTCAAGCCGGCCTGAACTGCCCCCTGATAGTCTTCTTCCAATTTTCGATCAAAAGCTTCGCGACGTTGATCAAAGCGTCCTTCACTTTCACGAAAGTTCGCAAAAAGTTCGGTTAATTCGTCATCAGCGACACTTTGGCTGCGAATTCTCAAGTCCATGTCGAGGCTGGCCATTCTTCTTGAGGCCAATATTTCCTGGAACGTCGGTTGCTCACTGACATTCGTCTTGTTCAAGATGCTGACCAAGCGGTCACCCGTGATATCAATTCCATTCACGAGCGCGATCACTTTGGTCAGGCTGTCACCGCTGAGCGTCCCACGCCAAGCGAAGTAACCCATCATGATCATTTGAGTGATGATCGTTCCGATGCAAAACGCACCGAAAGCTCGCAGCAACAAGTTCACTATTTTGTTCCTTCGTCGTTATCCGGTGCGAATTGGAATATTGCGTTTCCCATGGGTCGCTTGGCTCTCTGGCCACGAGAAGCCACCTCATCGAGATTTGCTTGTTCAATCTTTTCGCGCGCTTGGGTCCAACTTGCAAATTCTCTTTCCTTCAACAATTCCATCTGCCGAACGCCCGCGTTCGCATCGGCCAAAATTGCTTGACGCCGGATTAGTTCCGCTTCGATTTTTTGTCCTGCTGCCGTCACTTGATGATCATCGGCTGCAAGTTGGCGTTCGTAACGTCCGTCCGACAATAGCCGATCGATCGAAAGTGTACCTGTTCGGCGGCGTGCACTTTCGCGATCGAGCAAAGTTCGCTCATCGGCCAGTTCTTGCCTTCGAATCTCGATTTGACGCATTGCCTCCATCGCTTCGGCGAGCGAAGCGCGAGCAATATCGCGTTCGTTTTCACGTAGTCGTATGATCGCTTCAAATCGAAACCGAAACATGCATCCTCTTAATTCTTAATTCTTAATTCTTGGCCACTTCGTTGGGCTGAGTCAATGCAATTAACATCGCATGCGTTTGAGCCATAGGAATCAATTCATCGGATCGTTGTGTCAGCAACATTCTCGCTGGCTCTTTGATTGCAATGGCGCGATCGAGCGATAGATTTGACCCTGACCGATATGCACCTATCGAAATCAAATCAGAGTTCTTCTGATATTCAGCAAGATGTCGGCGCAATTGATCGGCGGCCGCCTTAATGTTGGGCTGAACCAAGTGAGGTTGCAATCGGCTCAGACTTTGCAAGACGTCGATTGCAGGCCAATACGATTCACCTGCCAGCGATCGCGACAAAACGAAGTGCCCATCTAGCAATCCGCGCATCGTATCCGCAATCGGTTCGTTATTGTCGTCGCCTTCGACGAGCACTGAATAGAACGCCGTGATCGAACCAATCTCCGTTCGACCAGCGCGTTCAACTAATCGTGGCAGCGATGAAAATACGCTTGGCGTATAGCCGCGAGTTGTTGGCGGCTCACCAGCAGCAAGCGACAACTCTCGCTGCGCCATTGCAAACCGTGTCACAGAATCGACAAGTAGCAAGACATTTTTGCCTGTGTCACGAATCGCCTCCGCAATTGCGGTCGCGGTCCAGGCAGCCTGCATTCGCAGCGATGCCGGTTGATCGCTTGTCGCAACGACCATCACGCTTCGCTTGACACCATCGACGCCAAGAGTACGTTCAATGAAGTCGCGAACTTCACGTCCTCGCTCGCCAACCATGGCGATCACGATCGCATCGGCATCGGTTCCTCGAGCGAGCATACCGAGCAGAGTACTTTTACCTACACCCGAACCGGCAAAAATACCAAGCCGCTGACCTTGCCCAATCGTCAGTAGCGCATCGATCGCCTTCACGCCAGTGGCAAGTGGCTGATTGATCGGAGGTCGGTCAAGTGATTCGGGGGCGGGTCGATCCACATCGATCATCGACAAGCCTTTGGGAAGTGGCTTGCCATCGATCGGACGCCCGAGAGCATCAACCACTCGTCCAAGCATTGCCGGACCGACAGAAACTCTCAACGATTGGCTGATCATTTCGACACGATCACCAGCCGCAAACGACTTGCCTTCGGTGAGCGGTGCAAGGATCGGGTGCACGCCATTAAATCCGATGACACGAGCAATCGTTTTCAATTCCCCCGAAGAGTCAATGCGGCAAACGGCACCTACAGGCGCGGTCATGCCTTCAACCACAACGGTCGCACCAACGATTGCGCACACGCGCCCGGTGACACGATGCGTCGGTGTTGAGTGAACCAACCGTCGGCAACCTGCCAAATTCGGCAAAGGTGGTAGTGTAAGCGCGGTCACGTAAAAATTCCTTTGCTTTGAATCACGACGATTCTTGCAGTAACTTGCTGAGTATCGAGAGTTGAGTTTCCAGTCCCGCGTCTACTTCACCGCCCAACTGTCGAACCATGACTCCGGTACGCGAAATTGATTCATCTGGCACAAGGACAGAATCTTCAGGCAATCCAGGCGTGCGTAGCAATGCATCCAGGTCGGCACCTAACACGGCAAGTGTCTCAGGATGAACCGCAACACTGATACGTTTAGCCGATCGCGCCGTCGTCAATGCATCGCTCGCCCATCGCACCAAAATTTCAGGTTCGCGATCAAGCTTCTCGCGAATCACTCGCTCAGCCACGTCGATGGCCAGTGTCACCAGCGATTCCGCATAACTTTTCATCCACTGGTCATGTTGCGAGGCGATTTGGTTCACCATCGATTTCACCGCACCCGCATGTTCGCCCAGACGTTGGTGCAATGCTTTTTGCAAGTTCTGTTCCGCATTACGACGAGCCTGTTCGGCTCCTGCCGCAAGTCCCTCATTTCTCGCGATGGCACGAATTCGTTCTGCCTCGACGCTCGCATCCGCAAGCAACCGCGCAACTTCGTCGCGACAATCGGTCAGCTTTTGCTTTGCCTGTCGCGATAGATCGTCGAGATTGAAGCCCGCCAATCCAGAAGGCGATGACGCCTGTGGCATGATATGCGGGGAATTGGGCTTAAGGATCGTGGCGATGGTTTGTCTCCGACTCGCAATCGCTTTTTAGGGTCGAATCGAGCACTTGTATACTGCTTTATCTTTTCCGTTGTCGCTATGCCGCTACCGTCAATTGCGATGCCGAAACCACCGGTCTAGCACCAAGTGCTAGAGTTGCAACCGCTTCTTTGGCTTGGTCAATATCTCGCAATTCTAGCGCTCCCAATTGGCTGAGTTGGTCACGAACTTGTTTCGATTGCCGACGTGGTAACGACGCAAGCACCGCTTCGGCTTTGGCGTTCGGAAGACCGCACAGCGTTAATAATGCGGTACGTGTTGCGACTTTTGCTAGCGAGTCTCGCAAGCGATCGATTGGCAATGACATCAGGTATGAATGGATGGCATCGGTCGACGCAAGCGGCGAGGCGGCACGATTTCTCTCGTCCAAGTCGTCGTTGGGTGGCACGACATTGCGAGATTCACCTTGTCCATTATCCGGCCAAGTGCCTTCGGCAAGTTTGACGGAAGGCTGCATTGTCGTGATAGCGCCCTCTGCAACCGTCGATGAGGTATTGGCTTCAACGTTGCGTCTTGGCGAGTCAAGCGTTTCGGATCGCTGTGAGTTGTCACGCTGTGAGTTTTCAACCGGTGAATTATCACGCTGAGGAATTTCTTGAGGCATCTCAGCCAAAATTGCATCGAGGGCAACGCGGCCAAATCTACTCGTGCTCTGGGTTGGCTTAAGTCTGTGTCGCAACTGGTTTCCAATATCATCAATCAGCTCGCTTGGCAGTTCCTTCAGGTTGGCCATTCGCCGCATCGCTTCAGTGCGAACGGTAACGTCTAAGCGAGGAAGAACGCGGGCGGCTTGGGCAGGAGAGATCGATGCCAAAATGATCGCGAGAGTTTGCGGCATTTCACCTGAAAGGTGCGCCACCATCGTTTCGTCATCAACATCGAGCAAGAACGCAAGTGGCGCGGGAGGCTTACGGGTATTGGCTGCGGGTGCCGTGCCTGAGGTAGCTCCACTGACGTTGTCATTCGAATTCGTTCCCTGACTCGGGTCTTTGAGACTTCGAATGGCAGCGCGAGAAAACACGATCTCCGCCGCATCGTCGTGGTTGTTTCCAGCGGAACGGCCCTTGCGGAGCGAGTTAGCAAAGCCATCTAATGCTCGTCGACGTTCAAGCGGATCGACGTCTGAGAGCGAACCAAGTGCAGCACGAATCGAACGTTGGCTGTCGCTATGCAAGGAACCGAGCAAGCGCTGAGCAACAGGTTCCGGTAGACTTGCCAAGACAATGGCAATCCGCCGCATCGTCGATTCATTGGCAATGGTCATAGAAACCTCGTTTACAAGTTTGGTCAACATTCAGACTTGTAAATCAAAACCACCGCTCAAGAAAAGAGCGATTTACGCAGCATCAGAAATCCATGCCCGCAGTACGTTCGCCGCGACATCTGGATTACCTTCAACCAAGCGAACCAATTCTTCTTTTAAAGACCCGCCGGTGATTTGCATCCCATCGGGCGTATCGCTGGATGCTGCTTCCGGTGCCACTTCTTCCACTGGTTTAGGCAGCGCAAGCCCGAACCCTTCGTTGAAGTCCGGCGAAACACCGCCGGAACCGCCGGAAAGTGAGGAACGAGCGATCAGTATTGCGACAATCGCAAGCCCAATCATGGCGATCGTCTGCCACGAGCTTGCTAGCCACGTCAGTGCTTTTCCCGACGAACCTGGCACCGCGAACTCAGGAGTCGGCAAATCGGGGTAATCCCAAACTTGAACGAGTGGATAGGGATCTTCGCCGACAGGTAGCTGCGGTAACAATGGCGTCACCGCCGATTGAATTTTTGACTGCGTTTGACTCCTGATTTCTTGTATCTCTGCCACGGTGGCTTTGGGAATTTCCTTGGCAGTCTTTGTTGGATTATCTCTGAGAGAATTTTGCTGAAAGACGTTGTCATAATAGCTGGATGGAATGCCGATCGAGACCGTTACCCGCTTCACCTGGAGCGATGCGGTGCGTGACGTCTCAAATTGCGATCCAACGATGCCAGTTGTTTTTCGGTCATCGGTTTTTGATTTATTGACTTCTTCGGCCCCTTCGAGGCTGGCCGGTCGGTTCGTAATCGCATTGGGTGCGGTCCCAGGAACGCCACCCTGTGCCATTCGATTTGATGAAGTATCAACCTTCTTGGACGATTCTTCGATCGTGATTCTTTCTGGATCGTATTTCAACGATCTTTTTTCAGATCCCATCGTTGGATCAACTTCGGCATAGGCTGCAACGCGAATCGGACCATAGCCAATTAAGGTTTTCAGAATTTTTTGTTCGTAACTTGCTTCTTCTTCCAATCGTCTTCGCAACATCGGATCCTCATCATCGAGCGCTGAATCACCGTGACTAGCATTGGTGTCAATGACAACGACATCTTCAGCCGTCATGTTTGCAAACGATCCACGAATCAAATCTTTGATCATGTTGATGCGAGCTTTCGTCAGCGGCTCGGTACCTTCCGGCGACACAACGACGCTAGCGGCTTGTGAACGTTGTCGAGACATCCCAAATCGCTCCCCCATGTCGTATTCAACGCTGGCCCAGCGAACATCGGAGAACGCAGAGATTTTGTTGCCAAGGTCCTGCTCTTTCGCGTGCATTTCTCTTGCTTTTCTTTGTTCGCTTGAGTCGAACGGCCCGCTTTTATCGATTGCGTCGGAGGTCGCTGAGCGAAGTTCCATTGGTAACGTTGCTGATTCGCGTAAAGCGGCAAGGTATTCGCTTCGAGAGTCATTCGGAATTCGAATTCGACGTCCCTCTCGTTTCCATCCGTTGAGACCGGCTGCGCTGAAGGCTAACTCAACGGAGTCGACTTCGTTTTCACCAAGGGTCCGGCCGCCAAACAGATATTCACCTTGACTGTCGCCAGTACCGCGAACCAAGAGCGCCAAGCCAAGCCCGATCGTAGCCACCAACATTGCCGCAATCACACGCGATTGAATCGGCATCGCAAGGAACGATTCACGAATCGGAGCAATGGCTTGTTGAATAAAGTTCATAGCGAGGTTGATGGAGCAGTGATGAAAATTCGACTCGTGAACCGTAGGCGCTAGCTTCGGGCCTTCCCAAACCAAACTCGCGAACAACAGGTAAGGCCCACGGCTAGCGCCTGCGGTCCACGGGCTTAAATCTGTATTTGCTGTAGTTCGTGATAGGCTTCAATCAGCTTATTGCGTACCTGCAACATCATCCGAAACGCTAGATCAGCTTTTTGGACTGCGGTCAAAACTTCGGCTTGATTCACATTTCCACCCGTCAACATCTGATGCACCATATCGTTTGCATCCGTCTGCATTTCGTTGACTTCATCAAACTTACCGATCATCAATTTTGCGAAGTCGCTGGACGCGTCGGGCGATTGGCTTGCCGATACTACGTTGGCAAATTCGCCGGGCGACATTTTCGCGATGGCTGCCGGGGGCAGCAATGGCGCGGGCGGTAATGGTGGGCCAATAGGAAGCACGACGAACGAAACCTAACGTTGCCAGGAAGCCGACGGATTGCGGAAAAAACTTATGCAATGATCGAGAGAGTCTCACGGCTGAGGTCTTTGGTGATTTCCATCACGCCGACGTTAGCCTCATAGGCACGCGTTGATTCTAGCGCGTCTACCATCTGTGTCGTAAGGTCGATATTCGGATAGGCAACGTAGCCCTTATGCTCGCCATCGGTGATCGCTAGAGGGTGATTGGGTTGGTATCGATAGAGCGGTTCTGCGTTATCGGACTTTATTTCTGAGACACGGACACCAGCAGCTCCGTCATTGCTAGCCAGCGCCGTGTCGGTTTCAAAGACAACTTGACGGGCTTTGTACGGATTGGCTTTGCCAGTTTCATCAGTAAGCGAAGACATATTAGCAACGTTGCCGCTGATCGCGTTCAAGCGAGTCCGCTGGGCAACGAGTGCGGAAGTACTGATATCAAGTGCGCCTAGCATGTTTAATTTATCCTTTTGCTCCCTCTCCCCAGTTCTCTGGGAAGAGGGGCTGGGGGTGGGTTGATGAATACCAATTGCTTTCGGTGTTTTGCGCTATGCAGGGTAGTCGCCATTTGCAATCCGCCCCTCTAAGACCCCTGCCAGCTTGCCTGGATTGGCGTGGACTTAGTGAACCGACGGCGCTAGCCGCGGGCATCGCGTCCGTTAGCTACTTCTTTCCTTATGCTCGTTCGGTAATCGCGGCACGCAGCATTGCGAACTGGTTTCGCATCGTTGCGACCGCCAAGTTGTGGAGGCCCTGATTCTTTGCGATTTCAGTAACCTGCCGTTCCAAACTTACGTCGCTACCATCATGAAATACGATCGGTTCCATCGTGTCTCGCGGGCCCGACGCGATATCATCTCGCTGGACCGGCTTGCCGAACAAATCGGTGCTTCGGGATTGCGAAGCATGCCCAGGCGACGGTTGCTTGGACTCCTGTATCGAATCGGCGAGTTCCGCTTGAAACCGATCAACCGACAAATCTCTGGCTTGGAAATCGGGTGTGTCGAGATTGGCAATGTTGCTCGCAAGCAATTCGTGCCTACGTTCAGTAAACATCACCGTCTGTTGTAAGGCGGGTATCGCCGTTGAATTGAATAGTCGAAACATAGCTTGTTCTCAATCATGCTGCTTTGCGGGCGGCATTGTTAAATGGCAACACGATGGTTACCGCAGTACCGCCTTGCGGACAGTTTTGCCAATGGGGCTTACAGCTTAGAGCCGCTGCGGAAAGCGATAATGAGCGACTACGGTTTTCCGCGTCGCTGCCAGTATCGGCAATTTCCAGCTCAACACCGTTTGCGGTTTGGCACCCAGATACCGTCAACTCGCCTCCCTGGGGCATCTCACGCAGCGAATCAGTAACGAGCGTCTCAATCAGTGCGGCTAGGTGATTGCTGCTGGCACTGGTCATTAAGTACGTGTCAATGTTTAGCTCGAAAAGGACGGGTGCAGGATGTTGCCGCAACAGTGGCGACACAACGCGTTCGACCAAAACTGCCAATGACGTGGATTTCGAAGATTCGCCATAACGGTGGTTCATACTGCGCTCCCTGCACGCGAGTCACATCGGAGAAGGAAATGAAAACGATCCGCCTCACCAACCAAACGTTGTGGCGGTTGCCGTGAACACAGAATCAAGATGAACGCATACGATTCTGGTGCCCGTCCCGGCAATCCCAATTCTTGAGACAATTTTATCAAGAACTGAAACCGCCTCCGTTTTCGACAATTCGGACTAGACGCTTGCGATCATCGGTTGCTACGGTCACCAGCAGCAAACGCGATCACTGGGATTGCGAATTCAGTCGACCTAGCAATGGATGCTTGAACGTGAACGTCAACTTTTTTGAATGGATGCGAGACGGAGTCCGTCAATCGGTTTTATTGGGAGTTAGCGATGCGATTGAGCAACTCGGCACTCCGGCAGATTCCGATGAAATTCACCCTGGAGTCGCTGCGTTTTTACAGAGTGATAAGACAGAAGAGACTAAGAAAGTTGGTGCGTCTGCTGTGTCTGGTAGCGGCGCATCTGGTAGCGGCGGGAATCGAAAACGCTTAGGACGCTCGTTGAAGGACATCGATCAATCGGCTGCAACCGCGTCCTAACGATTGAAGGTGACGGTCACCGCAGTTGGTTCGCCGAGTTTGGATTCCACAGTAAACATCGCATCGACGAGGTTTGCGCGCGATCGCATGATTCGAAGTCCATAGCCGTTTCGGATTAAAGCGGTGTCGAAACCACACCCATCGTCGCGGATGGAAAGTTGGGTACGTCCTTCGTCAACTGGTTTGACCGAAACCTGGACCGTGGTTGCACGCCCATGTCGAACGGCGTTGCGGATCGCTTCTTGAGCGATTCGCCGTGCCGCGATCCGGTCAGCTTGCTTTGAATTTAACGAATCAAAGTCACCCGTAACGATCAGTCGTGTGCCAGGAGATCCACCAGCGCGGTCGAGCGCCGCGAAGAGGTGATCCGACCATGATGCCGTGGTTAAATCAGGTGGATAAAGCTCGCTGGTTAGTTGGCGGCAGACTGTCATCGCGGCCTGCAGTGTCTCGATCGCCTTTGATACTTCGATGCAGGCCAATTCACTTCGCGCCAATTCACTTCGCGCTGAATCAAAATTCAGTTTTAAGCGGTCTGCATCGTCGTCAGATTCACGAAGCCGAGCAATTAGCGACTCCAACCGCATTCGTGTCGCGAAGAGATACGGAATCAATGAATCGTGGATCTCACCAGCGATGGCAGCACGCTGTAGCTCGACGACGTCCTGGTCGTTAGCAAGCGGTTCGTTCGACGGATCAGCCAAACCAACCCTTCTTGTCGAAGCTTTCCAGTGCTTTGTCTTCAGTCTTCTGAATATCGAAAAGCTTATTTAGCTTCGTGATTTTGAAGACCTCCATCACATTGGCAGAAACGTCACAGAACTTGAGTGTGACACCTTGGGCCTTGCAGGCTTTGTTCAGCATTACCAGCTTGGTGATCATCGCTGACGACATGAAGCTGACCCCGCCAAAATTCAGCAGCATTTTTTTGTGGATCGCGAGCGGGACGGATTCCTGTAACTCGCGACCAACTTGTTCGATCCGTTGGCTATCAAGGATCTTTCCGTCGGTAAATTTGACGGCGACGATTTCGCCTTTGGTCTCAACATTGATGGCGGCCATGCGGTACGACTCGATGCGACGAAGTGGGATATTGACTCAAAGCGAATAGATTAGCAGCCTTCAGGCTGTCAAGCAATTCGCGGCACCAACGAACCCGTTATTGGATTCGGATCGGGCTAACACCTAAACTTACTTGGGATTTGCTCGAAAATCACGCGACAAAACTTGCGATGGCCTGTTTTTTGGGATTTTCAGCCGTTTCCCCTGAAAAATCCGGGGTGGGATCGAGCGTTGAATCAGGATCAGTGAGCAGGATTCTCATCCGATGGATGAAAAGTCGACTCGTGACGCCGTTGTGGCTGGTTCCTGTTCCTGTGATTGGTAAGCCGCCGCTGCGGTCCGCGAGGAATCGAAATTTTTTAGACGTTGTTGGATCTGGTCACGGCTCTGGGCAAGTGCAAGTTCGCAAGCATGTTCGAGATCAATCAGCGCCGTAAACGATTGAGCGGATCGGTCGCGTTTTTGTTGGCATAGCTGGCGCTGTGCAAGGTCAGGCCAAACGAAGCCATGTTCGCTTTCGGGTTGCCAAGCGTGGAGCTGCTTGCGAACCTGCTCCAGTCGCTCCAGATAGGGTTGCTTGTTGCCAAGGATTGCAATCAACTCGCTCATGCGATTCGCTGCGATCGCTTGTTGTTGATGATCACCAAAAATGAGCAGTTGGTCAAGCAAATCTGCTTGCTCGCAAAGTAAATTCCACAGATCGTTGGCAGTGAATGTCGAGTGCATTTTGGATTGATGTCGCGAGAGTTATGGCGAAGTTAAGCGTCGTTATCTTCGGGTATCGGTCTAGCATCGAGCCATGTCAGCAGCTCGTTCCATCGTTTGCGATCGTAACGTGTGGTCGCTCGGAATTGTCCATCAAACTCCGTTGGTATTCGCCCCAGCACCACTTTCGCTTGGCGAATGACCAATCGTGCTTCCCGTTGACGATTGAGTTGCCTGAGGCACCGAGCTTGTCCCATCATCGCTTCAAGGGCCGGCGGTTCGTTCATGTAACGCAGTGACACGGCGCGAAATGCTTCTGCAGCTTGGTCGAATCGTCCGAGGTCAAAAAGCGTATCGGCTTCGGAGACAAAGCAGTTCCGCAGCATAGCTTTTTGTGATGGACTGAGTGGCTTTTCTTCCTCGCGACCTAGCAATTTCGTACGAAGTTTGGAGAAACCCGTAAGTGCAGCGGAAAAATGCTGTTCAGCTTGGATGCGCAATTGCCGTTTTGCCGCATCAAGCGTGTCAATGGACTCTGATTCAAGCTTGGGCCAAACGGCGGCAAGTACGTGAGCGCGAGCACTTAGATACGTAGCGTAATTTGCGCGAGGATCAGGCGAATTTCTCACTGAGGTTTCGTTCAATCGCTCTGCGGCTTCGTTCAATTTGAGTATGGCGTCTTCAATCAAAGGCTGTTGATCGCGAAGTTCTGCGGTTGAACGAGGCTTTGTCGGATCAAGCGTTGGATCGCCAATATTCCAGGTCAAATGCGTTTCATTACCTTGCCGAAACAACAGTTCGCCAAGGGCTAACAAAGAATCCAGCCAGACGACACTTTCTGGCGTCAAACCGCCATCCGATAGGTTGGCATCGAGCAAATCCTTGGCTTCCTTGAAACGATTGGCTTCGGCATGTGCGAGCGCCGCATTTAGTCGCGCGTCGTAGCGCAGCGGATCGCGAGGAAACTCGGTCATGCATTCTTCAAGCGATTCCAGCGCACGATCGATATCACCAACCGCAAGATTCGCTTTCCCAATCGCCAGCAACGCACGAGGCAGACGCCGTCGATCTTCGTAACGCAAATAGTCATTGAGCAATTCAACGCAGCGTTCAAATTGACCGCTAGACTGGTACGTCTCGATTGCCTGCCAAAGCGTATCGCAATACTGAGTAGTATCGAAGCGAAGCCTTGCTGATGCCGCAAACGCATCGCCGGCGGCACGATACTTTTGTTTTGCCAGCGCCAACACCGTCGGTGCGGTGTCCTCGAAATTGCCATTTGATAATGCGAGCGTGCGTTCTGCCGACTGCCGATGTGTAATTGCTTCTTCGTAGTACGCATCAGCGGCCGGAAACAACGTTGGCAGAGTCCGGGCAATCTCGACACATGGACCGAATTGCTCTTTTTGGCGAAGGGTCTGTAAAGCGGCTATTAACCGAGAACGAAAGCTGAGAAGGTCGACTACAGATCCATCGTAGGTTTGTTCGCTGCTAATCTCGCGAAGCAAATATCGGACGGTTTGCAATGCTTCTTCCCCATTTCCCGCGTCGGCAAGCCATTCAATTTCCTCGATTCCGGCTGCTATATTCCCCGCCTCGAACGGCTGTTGTTGGCGAACGGAAGTAAACATCGCTAATGATTCCGAGGGCTGACCAGAGCACGCAAAGGCCCGCGCTGCCCAAAGACTCGCTTGGTTCGCGATGTCAGGCATTGCATCGCGTCGGAGGAGCATTAGTCGTTGCATCGCTGGCGTAAGAAATGAAATAGCATCGGGGCGGGGAGCCAAATCAGTCGATTTTCCTTTACCAAAACGCTCGATAGCTTCGGAAACGTCCGCAACCGCTAGCAGCAAGCTGACCTTATTCGCCCGCGCAGTCGCTGAGTCGTCGGACCCGACGGTTAACCCTAACAACCGTTGGTCGATGAGCCTTAAGATTTGCCTTGCCGCTTCGAATTTTCCAAGTCGCAACAAGCATTGTGCTCGCAATGTTTCGACCTCGTCACGCAAAGACATCGGTGAAAGCGATGGCGAGTCTAGTTTGTTCAGCATCGTCAGCGCCTCGCGAGCCGAATCTTTTTCACCATATAAGTGACATTGGGAGAGAATGGGTATCAATTCCTCCAGGCTGATCGGGTTGCGATCAATCGCAGCGCGCAAAGGTGGAATCGCCGACGCGAAATCGCCGATTTGATAGAGAGCTAAACCAAGCAGTCGATTGCCATCGTCTTCGCGGCCAGTTGGCCAAGCTTTGGCGGCGGCTCGAAGGTGAGGAATCGCGACATGCAGCAAAGCGCGGCGTTCTTTTAATTCAGGAACCGGCAACGCTAGGTTTACTAGTCCTGCCCCAACGACATATTCGCGAAGCAGCTCCAATTCTTCATCCACGTCGTCGGGTAACACAGCCTGCTCGGCAAGGCTGATCGCAGTACGGAAATTGCCAAGTCCGTACTGTTTGGCTGCAATTTTAAGCGTCGCACGCCCTGGATCAACGGATGCCTGGATCCAAGATGCAAAAAAAGCTGCGAAACCGACAATTGCTGTCACGGCAGCGATGATAAGCAAATTCGCCGTCAGCGCCGCAGACGCCGCATTGTTGAATTGGTTGGCGGAGTTATTCGAAGGGTTTTGGTCGGCCATGGAGATCCACTCACTTCTGTAAAAACAGTGAATAATCGCGAATCGGGCTGAAGTGCAATAGAAATATCCTCACAACCGTTAACGCTGCCGGAGGAGCAGCAGTAAAGTCGCCCGTTTTCGCTACAAACTCCCTAAATAAACTCGACTGCTCAACCGGCGTGGTAGGGTTTGATGGCAATGATTCTGTTGCCCGCCGAACGTTTTCCTACTAGACGTTTCGTGTCCAGACCGAACACCCCGCCCTGAGGATCGCCTGCGTGAACTCCGCAACCACCGTAGCTAACGATTCAATCGCTCAAACAATCGTCACTTTGGATCGTCGTCAAAACGATCGTCGAAATGGCAATGCCGATTCGACGCCACGCAAGGCGACCGTCAAACCGAGCAAAAAAGCACTTCGACGCCGACACATTGATCCGACGACCTGCGAACGCGACTATCGACAAGACGAAATTGACTTCATGCGAGCCATGGACGACTACAAGCGATCCGCCGGCCGCATGTTTCCGACTTGTAGCGAAGTTTTGGAAGTCATTCGGTCCATGGGTTATGTTCGCCTCAGCGACGAACAGATCGAAATGCTTGGTGATACACTCGTCGACGCGACCGAAAGCTATGATGCAGACATCGACAACGACATGGATGCCGATGAAGATGATGATGAATAGTTCACGCTCTTGACTTGAGAGTCGATTCACCAGTGTCACACTCTTCGCGTACGCTGCAAATGCTTTTGTTGACACTGGCCAAATATCTTTGGACAAGTCCCAATACGTCCTTGGGGATTTCGATTGGCTGGATGCTCGGAGGACGATTTAATCTCGTCGACGGAGCGGTTGAGATTCATGGACCGCGGGTCGCGGCGGCTCTGCAGCGATTGTGGTTGCCAGCGTTGGCGATCACGCTTGGCCATTGCGTCCTGGGGCAATCACCTGAGGCGCTCGAAAGTACACGGGCGCACGAACGCGTCCATGTACGTCAATATGAGTGCTGGGGCCCGCTTTTTATTCCGGCCTATCTATTTGCCTGGGCTGCGTTGAGTTGCGCTGGCCGCGATGGTTACCGCGAAAACCCATTTGAGATCGAAGCCTATCGCGCCGACTAAACCGTGCGTTCGGCTGGGAATTGTTGCGTTTCACCTATCTCAAGCGGATTCTTCGAACTTAGATTCCAGTCCAATCCGAGTCTCGCCTTCATTCGACGAATCAAAGCGGGCACAAACGATCCGTACAGAGCGGACTGCAAGTATCTGCCGATTCGCCACGGTGGCTTTGTAGCCGCAAATGAACTATAATTTTGCGTTGTTATCAACGTTTTCGCACCAAAATTTTGCTGCAAAGTTCGATGAAGTTGACTTCATTGCCTTTGAAATTTCTCTGTTTCGGTTGGCTTGCGTTAAAAGGTAAATTTTCCTCAAGGTGTTGCTATGGATCTTATCAGTCTTGATCAAATTGCATTGAATCAAGTCTCTACAGAATTGATTGCTGATGCAACGGCCCTCGCAGTACAAGTCAATGATCGCCGACCGTTGCCTGCCGAAGTTATTGAGAAGATTCAGAAAGAATTGCTCGGCGAACGAGTCTATAACAGCAACGCGATTGAGGGGAACACATTGACGTTGCGCGAGACAAAACGCATTCTCGATACTGGCAGCATCGTCGATGTAGGCAAGACGCGCGAGGCGACTGAGGTATTGAATCTGGGAAAAGCGATCGAGCAAGTACAGGCATTGGTAGTATCCGACAGATCTACATGGGCTTCTCTTGAAAATCTAACTAAAATCCACCGCACACTGATGACGGACGTGCTGGAATACGGAGCCGGAACGATTCGAAGCGAACGCGTAGTGATTACGGGTGCAATACGGCAGCCGCCGCGCCCCGAGAAGCTTGATGATCTGTTGCGATCGTTCTCGATTCAATTAGCTGGTTCGCAAAACTGTGAACCAATCAAATTGGCAACGTGGACTCACTGGGCGATTGCGAGACTTCATCCGTTCATGGATGGCAATGGACGCATGGCGAGGCTATGGCAGGACCTCATACTTTTCGGTAATCGTTTTACTGCTGCCGTCATTCGACATGAGGATCGTAAGGAGTACTACAACGCACTGACCGACGCAGACGATGGGAAATTCGATCCTCTTGTTCAATTAACCACGCGTTCTCTAAGCAAAACGCTTCAGATTTACGTTAATGCTCAACGTGAAGTTGACGAACTCAAGGATTGGGCGGCAAACATCGTCGGCGAAACGAACGCTCGAGTCGATGAAAAACGGCAGCTTGAGTACCTCCGTTGGGTTCGACAGATGGAACAAGTCAGAGACGCTTTCGAGAGATGTGCAACGCAAATCACGAATGCGTCCGATGGAAGTGTTGAAGTACAAGTCCGTCCTTTTGACATTATCGATCAGCCAACCTGGGAAACGCTTCGCTCCGGCGGTTCCTCAGGCAAGACTTGGTATTTTTGGGCAAACTTTCGGCAGGGAGGTGAGCGAGTTCAGTATTGCTTCTTTTTTGGAAGACACTGGTTTTCTAAAGCAGACCGCGAGTTGCCACAGATTGGTCCTGGAGCGAATCTTCTTGTCAGTGAACAACGCGGTGATGGCTCCGCCGTCCGTCTTTCCGATGTTCCAAATTGCCCGATTACCCTGCGAGAAATACTGATCGTTGATAACAAGCTGGTTCGAAAGCGACTAGAAAGAACAATCGACATAGAAGTCTACGACAACGATATTGACGCACTTCAAATCGCACGTGAATTTATGCAGCAAGTTTTTTTTAGCCGCCTCACTTAGCGACAGAATAGCAACAGAATAGCGATAGAAATCAATGGCCCGCTTCGTCACTGGGCTTGAAGATACGGGCTTCCAGAGCGTTGCTCCTTCACGCACGATGCGAATCCCCGCATGATGATGGCCATGAATGCGACGTTCATGGGACTTCGGCAATCGAACCAACGCTCAAGATTCAGGTTGTCAGACTCGCGATATCGCTGCGGAACAACCTGAAGTCGTTAGGCCTAAACTGCGGTAAGGCTGGCGTTTTTTTATGATGCGTCGTTTCGCAGTCGCGACTCACAACGGCGGAGAGTCGTGGAACAGTTTCCTAACGCGTGGCGGCTGATGATTGCATGCAGTAGATTGTTTGGAGATTGAATCCGAACGTAAGCCAAGACGCATCCTGGCCTACTATAAAAATAGAGTTTGGCGTACTGCGCAATGTTTCGCATTCCTCGTTCGCTGGTGCTGCAGGTCTTGCCGTTGGCGGTGATTGTTTTGATCGCGGCGATCGATGCCGGCAGTAACTCGGACTACCGCAGCGATGAAAAACCATTTCTTTGGCTCTCGCTCTGCTTGCTGAGTGTTTGGCTGTGGTTGCAGTGGCCAAGGCCGCGAAACGTTTGGCTATGGTTTGCTGCGACGCTGATGCTGATCCTGCTGCCGAGTTTCGCCAATTCGGCCATTCACGTGCTGAATTCCTCGCTGTCGAATGTCAGTCGGAAATTACTTGATGAATACTTCCAGCTCGCTTTAATCGCGGCCACTTCGTCGGTCGTCGTGTTGTTCACTCGGCTCTGTTTCCGCTTTCGGCTGGTGGACAGACGGTTGTTGATTGACGCCAGTAGCGAGAAATCAAATGCGTTCAGCATCTTCGACATCATGGCGATGTGTACCGCGTTTGCGATCACGACCGCAGCGATTCGTCGAGGACTCACTCAGAACCCGAACTGGGTAGAGTGGGAGCTGTTGTCGTTAGCGCTAGACGTCAGTTGCGTAACAGTGACAACCATATTGATATTGCGATTGGCCGCCTTCGGTCGGTGGCCGCGATCTCTCATTGCGCTCGCGGTCGCGTTGCTACCATTAACACTGTTACTCGCCCTTGTAACGTCGATCATTGATGAGATGCCAAGCGTACTGCGAGCCAGCGATCACTCCGATTGGCAAAGCGTCGTATTCGATTACGTGAAGAAACTCACGAATGGCTATTTCTTTGACCACGTGAAGGCCCAGTTCGTCCGCGTGTTGGGATTAATGGCTTTGCTTGTTTGTTTTGCGATCACCCTGCGCGGATGCGGCGTTTATCTGGGCACGCAAGACCATCTACTCAGCCGTTTTTCTTGGTCCCGTCCGGCTAAAGCTTTTAAGGCTGCGTTTGTCGTGCTGACGATCACGGTCCTGGCGGTGCAGACATTCGGCCAAGCTGGAATTCTGGATGACAATAAACAGCTTACTTACGTCGAGCACAGTTGGCCGTGGGTATTCACGGCACAGACTTCTTCCAGTCCTGCATCGGTAGCACTAGAAAAGGATTTGTCGTTGATGGCCGTCCTGCTGCGCATTAATCTCCTTGCGAATCCTGCATCGATACCATTAGAAACTGATTTCTGAAGTTGGCCAGCCATTCTTGGTGACACTGTTGTTTTGCTCCTAATGATCTCTTGCTTTTATTGGTGGTTGCCCAGGCTCGCCAACCGGATGTACGGTAGGATTCTCGTCGAACGCCCGACAGCCACCAAGAAGCAGCAAGTATTGTTAGGAGTTTTGCAGGCAAAATTCGCCATGGTTTTTTTTGCGTTGCCATTGTTTATTGTCAGTTGCGTTTGGGTTCCGTTATGGATCACAGAACAGCCACTTGACCCGAAAGTGATCGCGAGAAATGCCGATTGGGGCGAAACCCAAACGTTGCAAGAAAGAGCGTTTCCCAGTTTGCTGCACTGGCACCGCGAGCCACCGAATTGTCTCACACAGGTTTCAATCAATTTCGACAATCCAGCGAAGACGCAGTGGAGCCGTGAAAAGCTTGTGGCTGCGGTCGCATTGTCACCTTGGTTGCAGGCCGTATCGATTGAAGGTGGGTCATTGACTACAGACGAATTGCGGCATTTTGTCGGGCACGCCAGACTCCGGGAGATGCACTTGCTAAATACGAAAGTTGATCCAGCAGGTTTCGATGAGTTCGCCACGCGATCACTCTTGCACGGACTGCACATCGAAGGCGAAACGACGTTGAGCAGTGAACTTGTCGCGAAGTTTAAGCACCTCAAGTCGCTGGCGTGCCCACTGAAACTATCAGGGAGTCAAGTTAAGTTGCCACCAAAAATTGAATTATTGAAGCTTCATTTCGCTGCGTCGTGTACAGAGGTGTGTCTGAGTGAATCAGCTCAATTGAAGGAACTGGATATAAGCCAATTCGCCAGCAAGTCTCAAGTCGGTGCCGCCGTACCGTCGTTGCGGTTGACGCTGCGAAACTTGCCGTTGCTTCAATCGATCAAAGGCAATGGTGATGGCCTGCTTGAAATTGAAGCGAATGCAACGCCAAAATTGAACGACGTTAGTTGCTTTGCGCAAGACCGCGACAAGCGAGATGGGTCTGGTGGAGCGGTCACAAGTGAACATAACTTTGGGCTGACAAAACTTTCGCTATCCGATTGCGATAAGTCTCTTGCCATTGTTGCACGCGGCAACACGTTTCCAGAATTCGCCTTGCCTGAGGACGTGGAGAAATTGGCGGTTACTCTTTTCCACGATGGATTGAAAACCAAGATTGCAGGCACTCTTGAACATACTTTGGCTTCGCTGCCGCACGAGAAGGTGATATCGATATCCATTGACAACAGTGTCATCAGCGCAAACGCAGCCAATGAAATTGCTCAATGCCATAGGTTGGAATCGCTCGATTTGAATTCGACTCAGGTCGAAGTGGCGGATTTAGTCACGACGATTGGCAGTGGTTTGCGCAATCTCAAAGCTCAACGATGCGGAGTTGACCAGACGGCGTTCGATCAAATCCTGCAACTGACTCCTCGTTTGGAATCGTTGGCGATCTCAGCTCGTCAGCCGCTTGATATTGATCTTTCCAAGCAAGCTTTGCTCCAGAACGTGTATATTCTTGGAGTCAAGGAGCACCGTTCGGTTAGACTTTGCGGTGCAGTGTTAAAAACGTTGGTGTTGGCTGAAAGAGGAGGTGCAGCGAGAGATCCGTGGGCTGGCGAAAAACTTGACATAAGCGGTGCGGCCGTGGATCGACAATTGCTGGATTCGATTTGTCAGCATGAGCTAGCGGATATCCGCATCAGTGGCAGCAGTCTGTCAGCGACTGATTGGCAAGGCTGTGATTTCAAATCTTGCCATCATCTCACTCTTGAAAATGAACGGATCGGTATCGCAGAGCTGCATAGTTTGCAATTTGAAGGCAAGCCTACGAGTGATTCGCTATGGCGATTGGAATTGCATTCGATCGGTGCCCAACCCACGGAAATCTTGGATTGGGTGTCAAGCCGATTTCCCGATCTGAAAGAACTTCGTTTAGACGTTGCGCCGTGGGACGAAACAGGGTCGGCCGTTTCGGAGGTAGAGTCCAATCCGTTTGCGCACTCCGAGGTATCACTGCGTGGCTTGAGCATCGACCGAAAACGGATCGAAGCACTGACACAGATATCCAACTTGGATATTGTCGATATGAGAAACTGCGAGATTGATGACGCCGCCATTGCGGCTTTTGAGACCTTCGTTCCTGGTGATAGTTTCTTTCCCAGAATCACAATCCGTTTGGAAGGCGCACGTTACGATGCAAGTCGACTGGCCGAAGTCTTGGCCAAACGTGAAGCTCTGATGGTCGACATCGGTGGCGATCCGCTGCCGGAATCGCTGCGACACAATAGTCAGGTTATTACATTACACTTACACGAAAAGATAATCCGCAGAAATGAGGCATTGAAACACGGTATTTCGGCTGGCGTAGGAACGACCAATCAATTAGTCGCGCATCTTTTGTAGTGGATCTTGTTAAAGATCCTTTTGTGGGTTCTTTAACAAGAACCACTAGGCCAATTATTGATTTGTCGTTCCTTAATGCAGAAGTTTGCAAGCCGGTCTTTGAATTTCTTTCCGCATAAATAAATCAGCCTCCATGGGTAAGCGTCCGGCTAATTCGTGCCACAGTTCTGGTGGGGCGATCCGCCTTTGCGACTCACGAAATTGTAACTTGACTCATCGTTTTTTCTGCATGGTACGGAATGGAGTAGACGCTTTCTGTAGTCCCGTGTAGTCCCGCGAGCCAGTCGCGTGGGAAGCCACGCCCAAAATAGTAGGCGTGCTCTCCGAGCTCGCAGATCAGCAGCCAGAGCGAGCTCGGAGAGCACGCCTACTATTTTGACACGGTGAACGACCTTGAACGTGACATCTCCCCTAGGGTCAGACACTGTTTTCGGTTTTCTGGTGCGAAACGCAGTAGGCACCGCGTGAACGGTGCCTACTGGTTAGCGATTCTCTCGACTTGCTGCATTTTTATACAGCCTGAGAAACGTCCATTTCCTTGGCCAATCGCTTACGTGCGACGTGCAGTCGCCGCTTGATCGTTCCGATCGGTGCGTCGAACGCATCGCTCATTTGCACGAGCGTCTGTCCCCGTAAGTAGAACGCTTGCAACGTTTGGCGATCGAGCTTTCCAAGCCGCTCAACCGCAGCGCGGACATCGGCAGCTTCTTCACGATCGACAGCGCTATCATCAGGCGAATCGACACGTGAATAACAAGTTGCTTCCATCACCGAAGGGTCACAGGAAGTTGCCGCAGGACGCCTAGTCATACGATTGATTGCCATCCGGTGAACGATCCGACGCAACCAACCACCGAATGCTTCGGGTACTCGCAATTGATTTATCTTTTGCAATGCTTGTACGAAAACGTCTTGAGCCAATTCCTCGGCTTCATCCGCATTTCGAACGCGGCGCATCGCCAACGCCACGATTCCGACTCGGTATCGCTCAAACAATAAACCGAATGCGTCGCGGTCACCTGCTTGAGCGGCGCGAACCAAATCGACAACGATCGCTGGCTGAATCGATGGCAACGTGTTTTCGATAAGCAAAGTTTCGGATTCAGTGAACATGGTCTACTCGACTTTCTTTACTGGATCGGCAGTTTTGTTGGGCGATTGTTTCAACGCCAATGACAAAATGCGATGGAGTGCTGGGGTCTGATTTGGTTAAAGACCGTGAGTCGAATCGCCAACTGACGTGGCCAATGCAGGCCAATTTTGCCGAGTGTTTTTCGCGTTAAAGTGTTAGCGAAAATGCTCTGCGGTCAGAACGGAAAATTGAACTCAGATCTAAGTGATTCGTTGTCGTTTGACGTGTGGAAGACCCAAAATGATTAAGGGGCAATCCATTCAGCGTTATTCGACGTTCGCTTCGAACTTGTCACACGGACCGCCAGCTTTTTTGGCTAGCGAGCAGGCGACGTAGAGTTCGAAAGCGTTAGCCTCTCGTACCTGTTGTCGACATGAGATGTCGACGTTTGGGGGTGAGGTGTTCTTGTCGCCCGCCGCTGGTAATCTCACGTTCAGGTGAAATCACCGCGAAGGCCAAGCCCATCGCCGCTAAATTGCGGTCGACCGACGAACCTAGACACGAATCACTGCACCAACTGGGGCGCAGCAGGTGCTCTATTCTTTGCGGCGTCCCATATCCAAACACGGCATGATGGACCGGTTGATAGATAGCGACGAACAGTTCGACGGTCAAATTCACAACATTGGCCAAAACGGCTAAATTGCGGACGACGGCGGCGAAATTCAGTTCAAAACGCATCGTTACCCCCCGGTGTCCGCCAGTGGGGACACGCGACCGCGTCTGCTTAGGACGCGAGAATAGAGCTAAGAAAGTAAATCCCAGGAACACCTCCTGGCAGTTGAGAAGACTATCCCAACGATCGATGATTGGCCAGCAAAAATTTGCGATTTCTCATCGACAACCCCTTAGACATCGGCTTTCAAGAAAGGTTCTCGGGAAATCTTCTGAATTTTTTTTCGTCAATTCACCCGTTCCCACCTCTGGTTCCGCGATTGGACACTTCCAGCAAAGACAAAGTCTTTACGCACTGATACGATAATCGCTTGCTAACGGACGCGATGCCCGCGGCTAGCGCCGTCGGCCCACTAAGTCCACACCCTACGGAGGGATCAAGTATTGATAGGCTGGCTTACAAGGCAACGTATAGGGCGTAAAGGCACGGTAGGTGATCAACGGAAAATCATCGATTTGGCAAATCGGACGGACAATGCTGGATGCAGTTTTGCCTCCCTCGTGTGTGCTTTGCGGGGACAAACTCGCGAAACCCGCTTTATGTGATACGTGCAAGTTCTCGCTGCTTCATTCATGGCCTCCCCTTGCGATCGCTTGCCGATATTGTGGATTACCGCGGCCTCGCGAACCCATTCCGGCGGAGGGTGAGCACTGCGCGGGGTGTCGCCACAAGAAATTTGGTTTCGACGAAGTGATCGCATTGGCAATTTACCAAGAGGCCGTTCGTGAAGCGGTTGTCGCAGCAAAATTGGCCCGGCATGCACCTCTAGCGACAGCGCTTGGTGGTTTGCTCGCAAATTGCGTTGTGAACACAATTGTTGACGCGCGTTCTGACCAGCGTCCTCAGCGTGTGACTTTTGTTCCCAGCCATATAACCCGACGATTACAGAGAGCAGGCATGGGGGGCGTCGCAACGATGTCCGCCGTGGTCGCAAAACGGCTTGGAAAAGATGCTGAACCGCTGTTGCGTCTCACACGTCGCGTAAGAAAGCAGTCGATGCTAGCCGATTCCGAACGACCCGCAAACGTTCGTGGTGCCTTTGCCATCAAAAATCGCTATGCTGTAGGGCAAAGGCTCAGTTTAGAAAACCATGAAGTCTTGCTTGTCGACGATGTTTTGACGTCAGGGTCAACCGCATCCGAGATCGCGAGGGTTCTGAAGGACGCTGGTGCGGCAAAGGTAACCTTGGCGGTGGTTGCTCGAGCGGTAAGACGTTAGATTTTCTTTGCGGCCCCAACTAAACCTGGCAATTCAACTCAATTCGCGAATACTTCTTTCGATAGACAAATCCGTCAATGCCTTCAAAACAAACATCTGAAAAGAAAAACGTCTCAAAATTTAGTGGGACCTTTCGGGGGGCGATTCTTCGTGGGCTCGGCGTTGTCTTGCCACCTCTGCTCACCATAGTCGTCTTGATCTGGGCCTGGAACGCCATTTCCAATTACGTGCTTCGTCCGATGGAAACCGGTGTTCGACACAGCGTCGTTTGGGCGATCAGCGATATTCTCAAGGAGGTCCCACAAGGTGCGTCAACAAGCGCGGGGTCTCGGTTGTTAGATGGCTTTACATTTGAGGGTACGTCTTATGTTCCAGACCCGACCAAGCGGCGATTCTTGCCCGAATATGTTGTCCGCTATGTCGATGAAAACCTTGATCGTTATGGACCGTACGAGTCTGCACCAGCGACGGCAAATGCCTATTGGCACCGCTACGTCGAGCTTCGATACCTGCCAAGATCATTCATTGTGCCGCTGTTTTTGCTCGTCTTTCTGACCGTCCTATACTTCTTCGGACGCGTTTTTGCTCATGGGATCGGTCGCTGGTTTGTCACTAGCACGGAAGCTGGCATCAATCGTATTCCGATCGTCAACAAGGTTTACGGGTCGGTCAAACAGGTTACAGATTTTGCATTTAGTGAACGAGAAATAGAGTTCAATCGCGTGGTTGTGGTCGAGTATCCACGCAAGGGCATTTGGTCGATTGGGTTCGTTACTGGCAACGGAATTGCGGAGATCGCGAAAATCGCTGGCGAACCGATGCTGGCGGTGTTGATGCCGACATCCCCAATGCCAATGACCGGGTTCACGATCCAAGTTCCCCGCAGCCAAGCCGTTGATCTTGAACTCACGATCGACGAAGCCATCCAGTTTATTGTTAGCTGTGGCGTCGTCGCGCCGGATGCAAACCCAGCGACTATCGAAGCTGTTAAGACACGTATGACACCGGCCAACGACCCAACCGTGAAGTTGCTTGATGGCAGTCCGCGTTAGAATCGCGTAGAAACCTGTACGGTAGAAAACCTATTCTACACAAAATACCGATTTTTCAGGTTAAACGATTTCAAGGCAGAATGAATCCACAAATTCGGTGTCCTAGCATCGTCATGGCTCGCCTTTGTGTGCTTTCGTCCCTATGTTAGTTGTAGACTTGAGTAAGTAGTGACCTGGAGAACGAATTGATGATCAAATTAACATTTAGCGTGCTTACGTTCCTCGGCTTTGTTTGCCTGGGGGCTAGGTCATCAGAAGCGCAGGTAGTTACGAGCTATTATGCGGCTCCAACCGCCGTCGCACCACTTACCTATTCCGCTTATTCGCCTGCTTATTCGCCTGGGCAATTCCTTGCCGCACCCACAGTCGCACCTGTTGTCCCGGCATACACCGTGACAGCAAATCGAGTTAGCGGCGCAGTCTATGGTGCTCCGGTGATTGGGATTGTTCCAGTTCGGCAAGGGCTATTTGGACTCCGAACGGTGTACGTGCCTGTGGTTGCACCAACGGCATTTGCGGTTCCTACAACAACAGTGGTTATACCTACCGCCTATCCAACCGTCGCAGCACCGTATGCGGCGGCACCGTATGCGGCGGCACGCCCAGTAATTTCATCGCTGCCGTATGGATCAGCCGGTTATGCCCCTGCTCAAGTTGCGTATCCAGCCGCTACCTATGCACCCAACGCCGTGATTCAATCGGGCTTTCGAGGCACGGTGCCCGTTTCTGGTTATGCACCTGCTCCGCTTCAATATACGCCAGCCATTACGGCTCCAGGAATATCGTTTTATCCCGGCGCTGTCATGTCGATGCAGTAGTCGAGATTCGCTGTCGGTAGATTTTTAGCCCACTCAATGCGTGATAGAGAGCTCCGCATTCGAGGTCAAGTTCTGCGGTTTGTTCCAGCAGTCGACACAAACTCGCCGCTGCGCGAACGATTGCCACACTTTTTTGTAACTCATCTGATCCCGCGACGGCAATGAACTCTAGCGTGTGGCCGGTTGTTCCGATCGCGGTGGACAGGTCAAGCGACCAGCCCGCGCGTTCAAAGCAATTGCTTGAAAACGTTCCGTCTGCGTTTTGATATTCAAGGGCCTGCTCGATTGCCAAATCGACTAGCGATTGTGCATCCGCCCAAACGCCTGCCATCGGACCCCCTTCGGCTTTGCGTTTGTTCAACGTGATGGCAATGGCAACCAGTCGATGTGAGCCTCCACAAGCACTGTCGGGAGAGAATCGATTGAGTTCAGAACGCAGCAGCGATTCGATGCTGTATTCGTTGTCATCTCGAGCCTTCCAGCGATGTGTTGTGGCGCGAAAGGGCATGAGCGACATAAGTGTCCAGCTATATTCCTGCTCGAAATTTAGTGGTATGTCCCATTCCATTTGCCGCAGCCAAAGATCAAGACGACGTGGCCCCTCTGCCGTTGGAAAGACTTGGTTAATGGGTAGGTTGCATGTTGTTAGGTAGGCCAGCCACTGGTCTCGGTGTCCCTGGCCAAGTTTAGTTCCAGGATCAAGGTCAGTACGAATGCCGCGTGTCAGCAATGGGTCCTGATTCGAGGTATCCGCACCGTCTGCAAACCGATCCCCGGATCGAAGATCAAAGCCTTTGACTGCTCCACCTGCCAAGATGTAATCGAAAGCGGAAACGTTGCCTTGAGATGTCTGTAATTTAAATTCTCGTCCATAGGCCAAGATGCCGTGCAAGATTTGCCAAGCACCATGAATGTCAGACGACAATTGACGTTTTTTCAAGTTATCGGCTAGGACTTTGTCAATACGGGCCGTCAGCAACTCAATATCAGCCGTTTCTTGCGTCGACGCATTCGAGACGTCTCCAACTTTTGTGGGTGGCACAGCGGGACAGCCCGCCAAGAATGCGATCGCGGCGACGAATACCAATCGCAGCAAACGGTTTTTAGGCATTGAATAAGACAAAAACACAACTCGAATGTTAGGGTGATTCGCGAACATGGCACGTATGTTGCTCTAACATTTGTCATGCGTCTGCGGTCATTGTGACTGCCAGTTTGAACACTTTACCATGGGATTGAAACAAAAATGGGACTTGGAATTCTGCTTTTCATGGTTCCTCCGTTCTTGCTCAGCTTGTATGCACAGTACAAAGTAAAGTCTGCATTTAAAGAAATGAGCCAAATACCGACGAATCTGTCTGGTGCTCAAGCAGCCCGCCGGATGCTCGATTCATCGGGCTTGCATTCTGTCGGGATCGAGCGTGTGCCAGGCCACTTGTCGGACCATTATGATCCGAGCAGCAAAATTTTGCGACTCAGTTCAGAAGTCTACGACGGTCGAACGATGGCTGCGCTCGGCGTTGCCTGCCACGAAGCTGGCCATGCCTTCCAGGACGCGCAGCGATACGCACCGCTCGTTATCCGGAATATCGCCGTTCCGGCAGCGAATTTCGGATCGAACGTCAGCGGTATTTTGCTAATGCTTGGCGTTATGATGTCGATCCAACCGCTGTTGTGGGTCGGAATATTGCTGTTTTCGCTGGTCGTGTTCTTCCAACTCGTGAACTTACCGGTGGAATTCGATGCATCTTCTCGCGCTAAAAAGCAGCTTGTCGCGCTCGGAATGATTTCTGACAACGACTCTTATTACATTAGCAAAGTGTTGAACGCAGCGGCGCTAACTTATGTCGCAGCGACCCTGCAATCGGTGATGACGTTGCTGTATTATATCATGCACGCGTTAAGCGGCCGCCAATCAAATTCGTAATCGTTGGTTCTATCAGGTCGCTGATTCATCCCTGGCAACCGACTCCGAAGTGACAGACCAACCCAACGCAATCGACCTCCTTCCCGTTCCCGACGTGGACACGCTTGAAACCCATTCAACCGGCCCGTCGGGAAATCTGCCCTTAACCGATGACATGCTGCGAAACTGGTCCAGCGGCGACCTGTTCGGTTTGACCCAGAGCGCGGGCATGGGCTGGGATCCAAAAAAACTCCTCGGTGACCAGTACCTGATTCTCAGCACGCAAGGCGGCGTGCGCGCGCCCGATGGAACGCCAATCGCATTGGGCTACCACACCGGACACTGGGAAGTCGGTCTCTTGGTTCAAGAAGCGGCCAGAACGATCAGCGAACTCAATGGTGTCCCCTACGCAGCGTTTTGCAGCGATCCTTGTGACGGGCGCACGCAGGGCACGAAGGGCATGTTCGATAGCCTGCCCTATCGCAACGACGCGGCCATCGTTCTGCGCCGATTGATCCGCTCGCTGCCGCGCCGCAAGGGCATCGTCGGCGTCGCCACGTGCGACAAAGGTCTGCCAGCGATGATGTTGGCGTTATGTGGGTGCGGTGACTTGCCATCGGTACTTGTGCCTGGTGGCGTGACGCTGCCGCCATCGGTTGGTGAAGACGCTGGAAAAGTACAGTCGATCGGTGCGCGGTATGCGCATGGCGAGATCACACTTGAACAGGCATCGTTAGAAGGATGTCGTGCTTGTGGAACGCCTGGCGGTGGGTGTCAATTCTTGGGAACCGCAGCGACATCACAAGTCGTCGCAGAAGCATTAGGCATGACGATGCCCCACGCGGCACTTGCCCCCAGCGGTCAGCCAGTTTGGCTTCAACTTGCCCGTGATAGCGCCTTGGCGGTCGCTCGGCTCGTCGCGAACAAACAAACACTGCGAGACATCGTCACCAAAGACGCGTTGTGGAATGCGATGCTCATGCATGCTGCCGTTGGCGGCAGCACGAACCTATTGTTGCACATCCCTGCAATCGCCGCCGCCGCAGGACTCCAGCGACCCGATGCCGAAGCGTTTCGACAAGCCAATGCTGCGGTTTCACGCATTGTCGACTGCTTGCCCAATGGCCCCGTCGGACACACAACCGTCCGACTGTTCCTCGCTGGCGGAGTACCCGAAGTCGCCTGGCACTTGCGCGAACTTGGATTGTGGCGCGGGGATTCGTTAACGGCCAGCGGTACAACTTGGAATGAGATTCTTGATGTTTGGCGCAAGAGCGATCGTCGTGCTGTTTGCCGCGAACGGCTGCGTGAATCCGATGGCATCGATCCTGACGATGTGATCATGCCACCGCTCAAGGCTAGAGCGATGGGCTTAACGAGCACGGTCTGTTTTCCCATGGGCAATCTTTGTCCCGAAGGTTCCGTTATCAAATCAACCGCGATCGATCCAAGCGTAGTCGATGATGATGGTGTCTATCGTAAGACAGGCCCCGCGCGAGTCTTCACCAGCGAACGGGCTGCGATTGCTTCCATCAAAGGCCAAACCGATCGTCCGATTAAAGCGGGGGATGTAATCGTCTTGATCGGTCGCGGACCGATTGGCTGTGGGATGGAAGAAACGTATCAGATCACTTCGGCGCTAAAGTTTTTGAAATGGGGCAAGGAAGTAGCGCTCGTCACCGATGCGAGATTCTCGGGGGTCAGCACCGGCGCTTGCATCGGCCATGTCGGACCCGAAGCTCTCGCCGGTGGCCCGATTGGTAAGGTGTGCGATGGCGACTTGATTGAGATCGAAGTGAATCGCAATTCGATGGTCGGAACCGTAAACCTTGTCGGTGTGCCAGCCGAAACCGGATCGGGCGTGATTCACTTGACGCCTGGGGAAGCTGCAAACGTTCTGCTATCTCGGGAGCCGCACCCTGACCTTGCTCCTGACCCCGGCTTGCCCGATGACACGCGGTTGTGGGCGGCATTGCAACAGGTTGGAGGCGGCACTTGGGGCGGTTGCGTGTATGATGTCGATGAAATCATCGAAACGCTGCGACTTGGGATGAAGGCCAAACATGCCCTCTAAGTACCCCACACATTGCTAAGGGCGGTTTATTTACCGGCGGACCGCTTGCAGTTCTTGTATGCCGCCGCTTGGACCGCAGACCCTTGCGATAGCCGCCCAGGTCGCGATAATCTTGAGCGACTAAGAATTTTCTACCCGAATCAAATTCACTCTCACTGCCAGGAATCTGCGATGGTTCTCGTCCCCTTGCGCCTCGTTCTCGATCATGCTGCCGAAAACAATTACGGTGTGGCTGCGTTCAATGTGAACAACATGGAACAAATCCAGGCCATCATGATGGCTGCCGAAGAAACCGATTCGCCCGTCATTGTGCAAGCCTCGCGAGGTGCTCGCTCATACTCCCAAGACGCTTACTTGCGTCACCTGATGCTTGCTGCCAGCGAACTTTATCCGCATATTCCAACGGTTATGCACCAAGATCACGGCAATAGCCCCGCGACCTGCCTTTCCGCCATCGAGAATGGGTTTACCAGCGTGATGATGGACGGCTCCCTGGAAGCTGACGGCAAGTCACCAGCAAGCTACGAGTACAACGTTCGCGTAACATCCGAAGTCGTTCGCATGGCACACGCTCGCGGTGTCAGCGTCGAAGGTGAACTTGGCTGCCTGGGATCGCTCGAACATGGTGAAGGCGAACAAGAAGATGGTCACGGGGCTGTCGGCGTTCTAAGCCATGATCAATTGTTAACCGATCCCGATGAAGCCGCTCGATTCGTCGAAGAGACCGGTGTTGATGCCCTCGCCGTTGCAATCGGCACCAGCCACGGAGCGTACAAGTTCAGCAAAAAACCGACCGGCGAAGTATTGGCGATGAGTCGTATTGAAGCGATTCACGCGAAGCTTCCGAACACTCACCTTGTGATGCACGGGAGCAGCAGTGTGCCCCAAGATTTGCAAGACATAATCAACAAGTTTGGCGGCTCGATCAAGCAAACGTTCGGGGTTCCCGTCGAAGAAATCCAGCGCGGAATCAAGAGCGGTGTACGCAAGATCAACGTCGACACCGACTGCCGTCTCGCAATCACTGGTGCGATTCGTAAGGTTCTCTTCGAAGACCCGACAAAGTTCGACCCACGAGACTACCTGAAGCCTGCTCGAGAAGCGATGAAGAACGTTTGCGTGGCCCGCATGACACAGTTTGGCCAAGCTGGCAATGGCTCGAAACTACGTGCTGCGATGAGCGTGACGGCATAGCTCGTTGCTTACTGTCTTTGCAAAGTGGCTGTGATTTTTTAATTAGGACGGGGCTCCTGGCCCGTCCGTCCCTTGTTTCAGCGGGATTCGTGCGGGCCTGGAGACCCGACCCTTTGATAAGAACCTGCGCCTCCTTGCTGACAACCCACGTGTCAGCACCGCAGGCCGCTCAAAATGACGAGCGGTCATCGCTTGTTTTTGTCGACGCGTCTGGGGATGTTAAAACCTATTCATGGCAAACCCTTGTCTCCCAGGTTGCGGTTGTGGTCAAAGCCATCGATCGCGATGGATTTGTTTCAGGCGATCGACTTGTCCATGCATTCGGAAATACGGATCGCGGCGTCGTGATCGCCCTTGCTTCAATGATCGTCGGCACGATCGAAGTTCCTCTCGATCCGTCTGTGAGCGCTGATTCAAATCAACTGCGATGCCAGTTTGTGGACGGGCATTGGTTCGATTGGCCAGAGGTCGACCCACGAACTCAATTCAGTATCAATCTCGACCGGCTGGAATATCGCGAACATCAACTCAAGCCTGATCACCCGGCCATCATTCTGTTCACCAGCGGTTCGACGGGGGAACCCAAGGGTGTCACGCTTAGCCGCAACAATCTATTCACGAACGCGAATGCAAAACTGTCCGCAGCCCCTCAGACAACTGCCGACCTGAGATTGACGGTCCTTCCCCTCTGGCATGCGTACGCGCGAACTTGTGACCTCATGACTTGGCTGGTGTCCGGTTGCACGCTTGCAATTACCCAGGGCTGGGAGGGTTGGCAATGCTTGGCACCCATCGTTCGACCGAGCTTGATCAACACGGTTCCCAGTTTCGCAGAGAGACTGTTTTCCCCTGCATTGGACACGCCTGGTGCTTCTAATCTTCGATTGCTTGGGTGCGGCGGTGCAGCGATGAAGCACGAACTTTTTGCACGCATTGCTGACTGCGGCGTGACGGTGATTCAGGGCTATGGACTGACCGAAGCATCGCCCGTCGTCTGCTCCGCAACCCCAAAAAACTCGCGACCAGGATTAGTTGGGCAACCCGTCGTTGCGTGCGAAACGCGCATCGATGTCGATGGACAACTTGACGTGCGTGGTCCAGGCGTCATGCTCGGTTACTGGAATGACGCCGCTGCGACACGCGAAAAAATAAATGACGGTTGGCTGGAAACTGGCGACTGCGTCGAAGTAGATCCAGACGACAAACAGTATCGAGTCGTTGGACGAATGGACGATCGCATCACATTATCTAATGGTTTAAAATTCTTTCCTGCACCGCACGAACTATGCGTCGCAGGACTTCCTGGCATCTCGCATGCGATCCTTGTTCCCGACGATCGACACGTTGATCTATTCATTGATGTGGCGGCGGCGTTGCGACCACCGAACGAATGTATCCGCGATATCCATCAAGCATTGTCCGCATTCCCGAGCTGGCAACGCCCCCGGCACATCTATATGTTGCCAAAGCCATTCGCAGAAATTCGCCACGCAACAACATCTAAAGGCAACCTTTGTCGTCCCATTGCAATCGAAGTTTGCAAAGCAGCTCGTGAACAAGTGAGCAGCTGAATTCGTAAGCCGCAACGCGTAAGCGTGCGGGCTGAATTGCTGCGCGCGGTCGCCCTACGACCGAATGCCGAACGCCACCGTAGCCAACGCGCAGCGTCCAAACACCAGTCGAACGCGGCCGGCGCACAGGCCCGCAGGCTTACGCCAGGCGGCTGACGTTGCTATGTTCCCACTTAATTTCTGTTTTGCACTTCGCATTTACACGTCGGAACTTCCTTGGTCTCAACGATTTTTTGCAGCGAACGTTTTTCGCGGATAACTCCCCCTGTAAAGTTTCTCCACCAACGACACAACGTCGGACAAGAATCCGAAAAGGCGTGATGCAAGCAGGTCTGGCAACACGGGCCGAGAAGGCACATATCCTCGCATTTGCAGGAATATTTAGTAGTTGTTTTTTTCAGTACGTCGGGGACTGCACGGGCAACCTTTGTTGGTTCACTGCATTTCCGACAAGCGATGGAACAACTGTCGTCGGCGTGGACGCCGTCGATTGTAGCGAAGTCGAGGAGCAACGCGACCAAGACCGCCGCGACCGAGAGTGCTGTTAGTTTCATTGTTTGGACTTAAGAGTCGCGGGCAGGGATGATCAGTTCTCATTAAATATCAAAAGCCATTCGCATGACAAGCGCGTCGGTCTCGCCACTAACGGCACCTGGTGCATCGGCTTTGCGTAGCGTGTGGACGTAGTTCCACTGAATCCGAGTGTTGTAGTTCCAATACCAGTTCACGCCGAAGCTTGTGTTTTCTAAGATGCCTCCAGGGATCGATGCGGACGTCAGGTCGACCCACGAGTAACGTCCAGCAAGCTCTCATGCCCCGCGCCCTAGCGCCCCAAAGCTCCGTGGCTTATTTGAGGCACCGCGCGTGAGAAAAAAGTTCTCTATCGGTTTGACTCGTCCGAATCGCCCCGTTCGCTTGTCATACGGTCGTGACTCACCGGTTAAAAAATAGCTGAGCAATCCATAGCCACCGCTAAAACTTTCGTTGCCACCATTCGCATTAACCTCAGCGCGGATGTACTCGGTCTGCGCGGAAAATGCGCCAGCGACCCAGCCAAGCTCAGCTTGATACAGTCCATAGTCATTAGCGGCGATGTCTCCGGTATCAACAAATCGATTGTTAAGCGAAGAAATTGATGTTGTATCACGCCATTCCGGTCGTGCGCGGAAGCGAACGGAGCCATTGCGATCATCGCGAATACTGTAGGCCGTTCCGACATGAAGGTAGTTGCGATCGTTGGCGGTGTTGTATAGCAGCGAGCTAATGCGAAAGGTGCCGTTCCATTGACCGTCGCCGGCATCGGTGCCGTTGCCCATTGGGTCGAGTCTGTGTAAGCACGCTGCCCAGGTAAACCGAGCATCTTGATAGGAGTCAAATGCGAGGATACCGGAACCGTATTCAGGTAGAAATGCGTCGAACATGCTGGCGCGTTCGAGGAACGTGAAAACTCGGTTACTCGTCATCGACTCAATGCCCATCGGAATCTTTACGTGGCCTGCACGCACATTTCCAATGATCGGCAAGTTGATCAAACCAACCCACAAGTCGTCAAAGGCGACGCTTGAGTTCGCGATGAGCTCGCAATCGAAATCCCATTCGATCAAATCGTGGGCAATGCCGTCAAAATGAACTCGACCGCGTCGGAAGAAGACTGCGTTTTGCAGTTCCCCCACTCCTCCCGCCGGTCCAGGTGCTGCGGCTGGCGCGGCGCGCAGTGCGTCATCCTGGCTGACTGCGAAATAGTCCTGTTGGATCAACGCGCCAAGATGAAAGCGAAAATCTTTGTTTGCAGTTTCCAGTTGAAGGCCACCGTTGTTGACCTTTGCCGTCAACGAGCTGTCCGACCCAATCAAGTAGGGAATCTCGGGTTTTTTGTCGTCCGTAGCTGCGGGCGATGCGGAAGCTGATGTCGTTGATGGGGGCAAGAGCGGATCAACCAGCGTCGTGCCAACCAGCGTTTGCCCGCCGAAAGGCCAATCCGCAGGTGGCAGGTCGGTGGGTGCTTCGACGATCAAACTTAACTGCGACTCGACAATGGGGTCTTGTCCAGTCGCTTCATTTTTCGATGCGAAGATGAGGCAAAGCCCGCCGCATGCCAGCAAATACGCTTGCTTCAATTTAGTCACCAAAGTGCAAGATAATCCATACAATCCAATTTGTGCATCGACAGCTTACGACCGTTTCCCTGAGCAGGATCGCTTTACTGGGTTTAATCAGAACAATCCGAACAGCTTCCCAGAGCAACGTGCGAATCGGAAAACGCCAGTGCTCGATGTCAGTGTTAAACTACTGCCTGACGTCCGTAAATCAACTATGATGAGGAGATCTGTTTTCCTTACTTTTTTTAAGGCTTATCCCATGCTTCGCTGTTGTTGTTTTTTGCTGTTCGCTGCCGGACTGGCTCCGCTGTCCCAGGCCGCTGACTTTGCCCTGGTCGATCGTACCGCACCGGTTTCGACGCCGGTTGTGGAGGATGCCGTGACCTATCGAATCAAGCAAATCGTTAGCCTTGAGGAGATCCCACAAGGTTCTGAGAAGGTTCGCTTGTGGGTTTCAATACCAAGCGATGAAGCGAACCAGAAGTTGCTTGACTTTCAAGTCACCGCGTGTCCGGGTGAGTGGTCTATCGTTGCAGACAAGGATCATCGCGGTCGATTCTTAGACGTCACCATCAATCGCCCTGCGGTCGATGGAGTTGATGTTGAGGTTGAGTTCTCATTGACGCGACAACCGGTTTTTACGCAGATCGACCCAAAGCAAGTGTTGCCGATGAGTGAAAGTCTGAAGCGAATGCTCGCCGATTACTTAGTGCTCGATGCGCCACACATGTCCGTCACAGTTGACATTCAAAAGCGTGCAAATATTGCCTGTGGTGACGACCGGAACATTGCCACGCAAGCGAAAGCGTTGTTGGCATATGTTGCCGACACGGTTGATCATTACTCGATTTCCCTTGACCCTGCGATGCCGAAGTGCGGTATCGGCGATGCGGGCGCTTGCCTAGGGCAAGGTGGTGGATGTTGCACCGACTTGAACTCTTTGTTCATTTCATTGGCGAGAGCACGCGGCATCGCGGCACGTTTGCAAATGGGCTATCGACTGCAAGAAAAGAACATCAACCAGCGAGTCGATGCGGGGTATCGCTGTTGGGTTGAGTATTTTGTTCCCAACTACGGCTGGGTGAGTGCTGACGTGGTGGAAGCGGATCGCAAAGATGGCTTGGGAAAGGATCGTTGGTTCACCGGTTTAACTGCGAGGCGCATTTGGTTGAATCAAGGACGCGAGTTCCGTTTGGCAGATGATCAGACTGTGGAGCGAGTCAATCACATGAGTGTGGGTTACGCCGAAATCGACGGTAAGCCAGTTCGATTGCTACCAGTCGGCGATGTGCCGGCTCAAATCACGCGCCAGGTCCTATTCACTGAGATCAAAGTGCAGGCTGACAACAGTTCGAAGTAGCGCAGCCGTTACAACCTGCGTTAGCCCATGCCAAGGTGACCTTCGAAATCGTGTCAGCAAAGCCGTAGCGTGGCCCTAGCGTGGCCCAGTGGTTTCCTTGGTTTTTCGCTTTCCAGAAGTTGAGTTGATTTTGCAATCGCTTACGTACCTTAACGCTGCCAGGTAGACTGTGTTGCTGACCTTCGGCAATCAGACTACTAAGTGGACAACTTATGAAAACAACCGTGCTATCGACAATCCTCCTTTCCCTAATGTCCGTTGCTGCGTTAGCCCAAAACACGCCTACGGTTCTCAAAGACATTGCTTATGACGACAAAGATCCGGCGCAAAAGTTGGATGTATATCTTTCAAAGTCTGACAAGCCAGTGCCAGCGATGATTCATATCCACGGCGGTGGTTGGCGAGGGGGATCGAAAAACGGAGTCCCCGGTTGGCTGATGAAAGCGGTTAGCGATGGATGGTTGACCGTGATTTCGGTCGAGTATCGATTTACCAATGTTGCGCCCCATCCAGCTCAGACGAATGACTGTCTGCGCGCGATTCAATTTGTTCGCCTGAATGCTGAGAAGTGGAAAATCGATCCCAATCACATGGGTGTAACGGGCGGTTCAGCGGGCGGACATCTTTCCCTGTATGTCGCTCTCCACGATGATGTTGCCGATGCAAAATCGTCCGATCCCGTTCAACAACAATCCTCGCGAGTTGCTTGTGCCGTTAGCTTTGCTGGACCAACCGATTGGAATTTGCTTGGTGAGATGGAGCACAAGCATCCGGCTTATCGACAATTGATTGGGTACGAACCTGGAACTCCAGTAAAAGACATGGATGTCGACGCGATGAAAGATGTTTCTCCGATCACGTTTGTCAGTTCCGATGATCCACCCATCATGCAAGTTCATGGCGATGCCGACGACATTGTACCCGTGGAACACGCGCGACGCATGGACAAGCGGCTAAAGTCAATTAAAGGAAAATCGGAGCTCGTAATTGTTCCAGGGGCCAACCACGGAGTGGCTGGTGCCGGTGACAACGTTTCCAAAGAGGCGGAGAAATTCGTTCGCGAGTTACTGGTGAAGTGATAATCGCGGTACCGGCGAAAAATCCTCTCGGGCCATAGCGCGCTCGATAACCGCAACTGTGATGACAAATCTGTTCCGCTTTTTAGCTACACTCGAGATGATGCCGGACGCACCGCTCCCCAACCCGCACAACCGCTTCTTCCTGTACTCGTTCTCTAACGTCGAGGTTGTGAAGAATTTTATTGTTACCCACTTGGCACCTACCGCTGTGGATTGCTTAGATCTTGCCTCTTTGGCTCCCTTCCAAGGTACGTTTGTCGACGACGAATTGCGGCAAAGCCAATCAGATTTGCTGTACGCGATCAACTTAAAGCCGGATATCCAGACGGAACAAGTCAGTGGATCTGGGCAGGCGCTCGTTTATTTGCTGTTTGAGCATAAGAGTTATGCCGATCCATTGGTGCCATTTCAATTACTGAGGTACTTGGTCCGAATTTGGGAGCAGCGTCTACGAGACGAACTGCCGTTATGCTGCATCATTCCCCTGGTCATTTACCATGGTGAAAAACCATGGAAGGCTGCCAGAAGTTTCGAGGAATTGATTGAAGTGCCCGAAGCATTACAAGTGTTTTCACCCAAGTTTCGCTTCCCACTGTTTGATTTGAGTCAACTTTCCGATGAACAGCTTTCCGATGACGCCTTTTTACAAGTGGTGCTGCGTCTGCTAAAGTATGTAAAGACAGAGCAGTTGAAACCGCGTTTGCACGACATCTTGCAATTGTTGCAAATGTTGTCCAACGATGGTCGTGACGCCGACTTGCTGCGGGCTGGATTGATCTACATCCTCAGCGCGGCACCAAACATCGACGTGCAACATCTCAGCCAAACCCTCGAACATGCATTCCCCAAACAAGGACCAGCACTCATGTCAACTATCGCTGAACAGTGGCTCCTCCAGGGCCGTGCCGAAGGCATCGAATTGGGCATCGAATTGGGCATCGAAAAAGGCATCGAAAAAGGCATTGAAAAAGGCATTGAAAGAGGTCGAGAAGAAGGTCGAGAAGAAGGTCGAGAAGAAGGCAAATGTCGAGGCGAGTTGCTTGGTGTTATCAAGACTTGTCAAAAGCTGTTGGGAGAATTGGAATTGGCAGATGCGGAGTTAAACGTCAAATCGATTGACGAACTAACCGAGCTTGCCAACCAACATCAGGCATCACTAAGGATACGGATGGCTCGGTAGCGCCTTAACGGTCCTTGATTTTCAAAAATGATTCGGTTCGCTCGAATCGTCTAAAACTCGTCCAGCATCGGGACTGACGAGTTGCTCGCAAAGTTAGCCACGTTGCGGCGACAGTATGCGGTAGTGACGGGCGCGGGCATCCCTAATTCCGGAAAGATCCGCGACGTCTAGGCGAGTTGGGACGCGAAGTCATCGAACATCGAGGCCATTGCAAGCGTGCTCGGGTTGAAGCTTGCACAATTGCAAGATGCAAGTCGTTTAAAGCGATGAATACGCACGATGCAAGAACTCTTTCCAGCGATGTTTTAAGGCTTCGGAGTTTGGAAGTAGCTCTCTTTTTTTCGGGACAGCCAGCTCGCACGCATGCAATTCGCCGTAGCTAGTCAATAGAAGCTTATTGTGAAGTGTGATTCGCCGTGATTCTGGATCAATTCCAAGTAGTTGCAGGTCGAAAAGTGTGTAGATGTCTGCTCGAAGGAGGAGCCCATTTGAAACGTCGTCAGACCCAAAATCTCCGACGGGAATAATGTGTGCGGCTTCCAACGCATCGATCGCATCACAACCGGTCATTGCGCACTTCTGGTCGTAGGCCGTTAACAATAGACTCCTAAACTCCGGTTGTCCTCGCCGCTGGATGACTTCACGAAGAACACGTTTACGCTCGTCTTCTTCGAAGTATCGTTCATCGCGTAATCTCGTCGACGCGTCGCAAAGCAATGACTCAATCTCTCGACTGACATCGACGAGGCGCAGTGACGGGCTACCGAGATGACGCTCCAACTGAGCTTGGACATCGTCTTCGTTCTTAATTTTCTCAAGGCTCTTGGCGTTTTCCCGACCAATCTTATCGTTAAATTCATCGAAGGTGAAAGGCAAGATTTCACTAAACGCCGCGCGAAGTTTTACGGCATTTTTTTGCCATTTTGGATCTTTATTGGCCGCCCAAACGAAGAGCCAACACACACTGTGCGGGCTCACTTGTCCACGCTTGTCAATGTTCCACTTCCCATGAAGTGACGTGTGAAAGACTTTGTGGGCGGTCGACGCCTTGAGAAGATGTAGGGCTATTGCTGCGTTTGCGCGCGCGACATATCGAGTTGAAGACAACTGTGACTCCGATTCGGATGTGACAAAGGGATATCTTTCGTGCGAAATGAATAACAGATCGATCTCTGAGTCATGCTACGCGAAAATATCGCGACTCGCATTGCTAGGTCGTACAAAATGCGGTCGGCTGGTGGGTCTGCTTGTGTCCTTCAGCGTCTGAACGACCGGGACGCCTAATAAGACTGAGTGAACGAGACGGCCGGGGCTTCGAAGACTCAGCCACAGCCACATCAAGAATTGACAGAAGAAGTCGTCAAAGGCGACGAGTGAAGTGAAGTCGAGTCCTAGTCGACGATTTGCGTAATTTGTGCTTCTTGGACCCATTGGCGGCGAACCTTTCGCACGACAATGCGAAGGGTGTAACCGGCGATCCGCCGGCAACTTAGGCTGAGTGCGCTGGCTTGCGAATTGCGAATCGCTACCCAGTGCGCCAGACCGGGTATTTGCAAGCATTCCTGATCTCCCAAATTCGCGATCGTAAATCCTTGATGGCCTTGGTCTTTATAACGTGGAATTAGACAACAATTCATTGTCGCCTAAATTCAAAAACACCACAAAAAGCATCGCTTTTGACTGGCGGATCGCCGGTTAAACCCTATCGAGTTAGTGATGTCCATTGATGCCAGGGACGACAGGAAAATTTTACGACAGGAAAATTAGGAATTGCGGTTTGTTAATTTTCCTGTCGTCAAATCTTCCTGTCGTATCGAGTGGTTGATAGCCATGGTCCATATAAGGTGGAATTAAGAAACGATTCAGTGTCGCCTAAATTCAAAAACACCGCAAAAATCGTTGCTTTTGACTGGCGGATCGCCGGTTACACCCCAATGCGAAGGCCATCGGAGACAATCGTTTCTCCCGCCTCGATCGGACGATTTAACTTTTTGGTAACCCAGTCATTGAGCGTCGCTGGCGGTTGCTCGACTTCATCAATGGGAAAAAGAAAACCGGTTTGGGCTTGAATCGCCGACAATTTAGCGTGACCACCGACACCCCATCCCATGCCTGCCTTTGTGATCGTCGACGTCAACTCAAAGCCCCACATTAAAGAAGCCCTCCAGGTAGTTGGATCATGAAGACGGTGCCCTGGCCTAGTCGGCTGCTGCAATGAATTGTTCCACCGTGACTTTCGACTACGGCCTTGCAAATCGCTAGCCCCAAACCTGTTCCCGAGACGTCGGTCAGCCGCGTTCGCGAGCGATCAGCACGATAGAATCGATCGAAAACTCGTTCGATATCTTCGGCGTGAATGCCGATGCCAGTGTCACTGATCGACAATTGAACTTTTGTCGGGTTGTCCTGAGCCTCAATCCGGCGCAGATCAACCGCGACGCGGCCACCTCCAAGAGAATATTTTATCGCGTTGTCAATCAGATTGTTCAGCACTTGAATCCATTGATCCCGATTGCCAACCATCACTACCGGGTCGTTTCGGTCAATCTTAAGCGAAACGTCATGGCTTTCTGCAACGGCGCGGAATATATCCGCAGACTTTGAAACAACTTCATCGAGCGAAAACGATTTTTGGTTTTCGATACGCGCCGGCAAGCTCGATTCGGAAAGGAGCAGTAACTGATTGACGATACCACCAAGTGCATCTGTCTGTTCCATGATCTGCGCTACAAGTTCGCGATACTCGTCGCCGCTACGGTTAGAAACGAGAGTCACGTCGGCAGTCGCTCGGATGGCGGCTAACGGAGTGCGCAGTTCGTGTGCAGCATTGGCGAGAAAATCATGTTTCTCACCGACGTCAGTCGCGATCCGATCCAGTAGTAAGTTAATCGTCTTGGCGAGTTGATCCAGCTCATCATCAGCATCACGAATGGGCAATCGTTCGCCCAATTGACCTGGGTGTAGCGCCGCTGCGGTATGCACCATCGTCCGCAAGGGACGTAGCGCACGACCGGAAAGCATCCAACCCAACAACGGGGCGATTCCGAGCGAAAGCAGCCATGTAATGATCGCGATCCGATCGATTCGTTGCAACTCTTCTGTGAGCGAATCCATCGAAGCACCGATCCGAATCCAACGTACGCGACTGTCATCCTCTACGCTTCTCGTGTACTGCCGAAATGGCCCTGTCGTGATGAAACGATTGCCTGCCAGATCTAATGCGGCAAGCATTTTTGGAGGAGCTTTAACACTTGCCCAGATCAAATCGCCGTCCGCAGATAGTAACTTTACAAACCACTCATGCCGCCGATGCCCTAGTGCTTTACGATTCAGTTCGTCTTGAAACTCGGAGCCATCGACGGCTAAGTCCTTGAGCGCTAAGCGAATCTCTTCGGCATCTTCGACCAGTAATTCGTCGAGACTATTAATCAATTCCCAGCGAGTGGCCTGATGAACAGCAATGATTGTGATCGCTGCAGTCAGCGAGACTGCTCCGGCGTTCCACATGGCAAGGCGGAAACGTAGCGTCTTCCAAGTTTTAAAGAGTTTCAAGAAACAAGTCCCGCTGATTCGAGTCGACAACGCCAATTCGGATTGTGTCGATTGTAATGGATCAGCATAGCAGATTTTGATGGATCGAATGCTTGCCGCTGGATTGGATTGACCAGTCGAATCAAATGGATTTACTCTATTGATCGGGTGTTTTCGAGATCTCGCCGCGAATCAAGCTATTCGGCGATCAACGTTGCAAGTGAGCCTGATTGGCTATTCAAACCATGTCTTCTCAATCCCCATCGAATCGCGTTTGGGATCATGCGGAAGCATTGGTTGTCGAGCTTGAGCAGTCCTCCCGTGGAATAGATCCTGCTGGCACGTTTTACTCTCGCGTTGTCCGGTCATTTGCAGAGTTTGAATGCAGCACCGCCGCCCTGTATGTGATCGAAAGTGGACAGTCGGTATGCTTGGCTCGATTGAACGAGAGCGAATCCACGCTTGGCGATACTCTGCCAATTGATGCTGTCGACGCAGCGCCAATTTCGCATTGGCAGCGTTCGAACCGCGTTAATGGAAACGGCACCACTCAAGTCTTGACCGTGATCCAGCGAGTGCACCTGGATGTGAAGTTGGCCCTTGTCCTTCAATGGCAAGGAGAGAACGTCGATGCAATTCCTGAGCCAGCACGACGTCTGATCGTCACTGATGTTGCACTGGCGGTGATCGAGTTTTCTGTAGCGGTTTATTTGCGACGTCAGTACGCAATCGCTCGTCAACAAAGTAATGTATTAGAGCGACGAGAGAAAACGATTTCGACATTCAACGAAGGCGAGACGCTCAAGGAATCGCTTTTAAAAATTGCAACGGCTTGGGCTTCGCATGTGAATGCCGACCGACTCTCGATTCTTCGCATTGCCAATTCTCGTTGTGAATTGTTGGCAACGTCGTGCAATGAATCCGTTGATCGTCGATCGCGCCAAGCAATCTTACTCAATGCATTTGCAAGTGAGGCCAGCGTTCACAACGAATCCATTGAATTCACTGTCGGACAACCAGGGCGGCGAATTGCACCCTGGCAGGTTGCGCTTGATCGATACGTGGCCGAATCCGGTTGCCGGCGAATTGAGTCAGACTGTATCGCTGACCAAGATCAGGAGAACCAACCCATTGCGATCGTGGTTACCGAATGGTTCGACGCGCTGCCACACGCCAACGATTTGTCGATGCGTGAATACGCTCGTCTTGCCATTCGCAATGCATTGCGACGCGATGCGTCGACTTGGCCCTTCGCATTAAAACGAGCTTTGCATTTGCCGCGAAGCCGTAAGTTCGCAACCTTCGCGATTTTGATCGCGGGGTTCCTTCTGTCGCTGTGGCTTGTCCCTACAAATTTCACGATCCCTGCCGAAGGACGTGTTGTGCCAGAAGCTCATCGGCGGCTGTTCGCTCCTGCCGATGCCATGGTAACCGACATTCATGTTAGCAATGGTCAGTCTGTTAACACCGGTGACAGGTTGATGGTTTTGCAAAGCGCAAGCATTGACCTTCGTGAAGAAGAGTTGCGTGGTGAGCTAGCGACCGCCAGGACACAGCTTGCTTCGTTGGGTGCTTCGCGTTTAGGGCCAAAACGGACGACCGGAGATATCACATCCGATTTATTGGCAATCTCTTCTAGCGAAGAGTCTCTCAAGACTGCGATTGATGGGCTCGAAAAGCAACTTGCTCTTATCGAAACGCAACAAAGCGATTTGCAGATTTCAAGTCCAATCGCAGGACAAGTTGATCGCTGGGACCTTGAGCAATCCTTGACGATGCGTCCTGTCGCTCAAGGGCAGTATCTACTTGATGTCTATTCCTCTGGCGGTTCATGGGTTGCGGAGCTTGAGATTGCGGATAAGCATGCGACGTATCTGAAGAGCGACGGCAACGTCGCCCGTAGCGTTCGCTTTCGTCTCCAATCGCAGCCGGAGAAGATCTATCACGCCACGATCGCGAAAATCGCAGAATCTTCAAATCTTGATGTCGAGGGTAGATCGGTCATTCGAGTAAAATGCTTGTTCACTCCCGATAGTCCTGCGACTGTCGGAATCGGTGCAACGGTCTGGGCCGATGTTGATTGTGGCAAGCGATCCGTTGGGTTTGTTTGGTGTCGCGGTTTGATCGAGTGGTGGGAGCGTCAATCATGGTTTTAAAAACTATACGCAGGATGGGCTTCCAGCCTGTAACTGCATCTACTGGTTCGACCGACTGGAAGCCTATCCAACGGTTACTGTTCGTTGCGTTTGCAATCACAACTAATGCTTACGCGGAGGAAATTGTCATTACCGGGTTGATCGTTGCACCGATTGATCAGATTGATGTACCAGCGCAAGCGACTGGGGTACTAACGCTGCTCGAAGTTCGTGAGGGAGAGTCTGTGGTCAAAAAACAGACGCTCGCACGGTTAGATGATTCGCAAGTGCTGGTTGAGGCCGAACGTGCCGAAACATTATTGCGAATCAATCAGCAAACCGCAGCCTCGCCCGTTGAGTTGGACTTGGCTCGCAAGACGCTTGAACGGACCGAACAAGTAGCGAGAGAACAATCCATTGCCCGTGAGATTTCACATCGCAAATCAACGAACCTAATTCGAGTTCGTGCAGCGGAGAAATCGCAGGCGGTTGCGAGTAATGAACTGAAACGTGCCGTCGATGCTCGCCAATCCTTCGTTGACAGTGTCTCAAGATCCGAAATTGACAGTCTGACGTTGGCATTTCAACGGTCCGAGTTGGAAACGCAGCAGGCAGCATTCGAACAGGAGTTGGATAAGCTCGCAGCGCAGTCCGAAGATGCATCCGCAATCGAGCAGAAGTTGGCAATTGAACAATCGCAGCTCGGGGTTCAGAAGGCGTTGGCGGATCAGTCGATCGCGAAATTGAAGGTAAAGTCCGCTGAACATGAATCTCAACTGGCGCAATTGGCCTTGAAGAGACATCGCGTCGATGCACCAATCGATGGCATTGTCACCAAAGTTCATCGTCGACCCGGTCAATGGGTGCAGATCGGCGAACCGGTCTTGGAATTGGTTCGTTTGGATCGACTGCGAGCCCAAGGTTTCGTCAAGCAAGAGCTGGCTGCGAAGCTGCGGGCATTGCCAAAGATTAGTGTTGTACGAGAAGAAGATGATGGTGACGTCGGCGACGAGCAATCGCTGCTCGGTGAAATCGTCTTTGTGATGCCCGAAGTAGATCCGGTCAATGGCGAGGTTGAGTTCTGGGTCGAGTTCGAAAATCCGTCCGAAGATGTACTTCCCGGCATGCGACTAACCATCCGAGTGCAGCCATGAGCGATGTGACGCCACAGGGATTCTTGCGGTTTCGAGCCGACTTGGTCTGCCAGCGACTGGAAATGGGGTCTCGCACCGTTTGGGTTTTGAAGGATCCTTTTTCGCGCAGCCTGCAGTATGTGAGCGACGACGAGTTTGCCATTCTTGGAATGGTTGATGGCCATCGCAGCCCGCAACAGTTACTGCTCGAATGCTCAAAGAGGTTTGCAACGCGATTCATGTCGCCTGAAAGCTTGGTGCATTTCCTGGCCGATGCAAAACGCAGAAAGTTGCTGGTCGAGACTGAGGTCCATGCAAGGCGAACTCAAAACGCGAACCTGACGGCTGACAAATCGTTAGCTCAATCGAAATCGTGGTGGCTAAATTTCTTGGCGATTCGCTTGCCAGGCATTCGTCCCGATTGGATTCTGGATGCCGTATATCCGCTAGTACGATGGCTTTTCACCCCGCTTGCATGCGTTGTTTACACGAGTTGTGTCGCGCTGGCGGCAGCGATTGCCATGAGCCAATGGGACGCAATCGCCGACCACGTTTCCGAAGCATTCTTGAATCGCGGGGCCGCTGCGGTATTGCCGTTTTTTGTCGTTATGTCGGCGGTAAAAATCGTTCATGAGCTTGCCCACGCCGCCGCTTGCAAAGCATTCGGTGGCGATTGCCGGGAACTAGGTGTGATGCTGCTTTTTGGAATGCCGTGTCTCTACTGCGACGTGTCAGATGCGTGGATCATGCCGCAGCGATACAAACGCATCCTTGTTTCAGCAGCCGGAATGTTGGCGGAAATTGGAATCGCAGCATTGGCAATGTTTGCATGGTTGTGGACGGGTGATGCGATACTGCGAGAATGGTGGCTGATTGTGATGGTTGTTTGCTCTGTCAGTACAATCGTTGTCAACGGCAATCCACTGATGCGATACGACGGTTACTTTATCCTGTCAGATGTCGTTGGCATTCCCAATCTCGGGACGCGGGCATCGTTGGCGTTACGCGAAATCGTGCGCAACAGGCTTTGGGGAGAAAGAACTTCAGCTTTGAACAATGAAGACAACCAGTGCCGTTTTTGGTTAGCAGTCTATGCCGTGGCAAGTCAGATCTATCGTGTGATCGTTATCCTAACACTTGCTTCGATGGTATCGCGATTCGCATTCGGCAGTGGGATTGCGATACTGGGCACGACCTTTGCGGCTTTACTTGTTGTCGGAACAGTGGCTCCAGGTTTATACGCAGCGATTAGGCCGCCAGACCGTTTATTTCGATCTCAAAATCGCACCAAGCGATCGTTATTTCCGATCGGCGTTTTACTTGCGTTCATCGGTTTGTTAATCATTCCTTTGCCCAGATCCGTGGTCGCACCGATGACCATTCGACCGGCTGATTCTCAGGATTTGTTTGCTACGGTTGGCGGCCGACTGACGAGCTGCGTGCAGGACGGATCTTTGGTAAAAGTCGGCGATCCTATCGCCACATTGGCGAACCCGTCGCTGGAAAGTGCATTACTGGAAGCCGAGGCGAACCATCGATCGTTGATGACGACTCGCAAGAGTCTTAACAGCCGCCGATTATCCGATTCGAACCATAGCGCCAGCTTGACGACGTTAACCGCGACGGAAGAAGCGGCACTGGAACGCGTCAAACTTCGACAAGAAGAGTACCGCAAACTGACGCTAGCCGCTCCCGCAGACGGAATGATCTTTGCGCCAACTCGCAACGTTGGGAATGAAGATTCGGAGAGTGAATCTGTGCGTTGGAATGAAACACTGCTTGATCAAGTTAATTTGGGAGCATGGATAAAGCCTGGCACAGTGATCGGTTCGATCGGTGACTCACTGCAACGTGAAGCGATCTTGTATGTCGATCAAAAGAATGCGTTACTTGTTGAAGTCGGGCAGGAAGTGCGAATCCTGCTTCCTCATTACATGGGCAAGCCTTGGACAGGTTTGGTCATCGAGGTTGGTGTAACGCCTGTCACGCAGTGCGCGCCAGAACTCGTCGGTGCTGGCCTAGTCGCAGTAGATCTGACAACGGAAAAAGGACGCATGGCGATTCCACGAGACACGCTATATCAAGTTCGCGTAAGCGTCGAAGAATCCAGCAATCCCATGCCCGTTCGTACGATTGGCAGTGCCCAAGTGCAAGTCGCAAGGTCGTCGATCATGACTCGTCTCTGCCGCTTGCTATTTCAGTCTTTCCGATTTTGAATGGCAAACGGCCAAATTCAACTCGATCTCGATCGGAGGTCGTCCGGTTTGAGATGTTTGGTTCAACAACAAATGTGGTGCGCGGGTGTATGACCGCGTGGTAAGCTGATCGATAACTGTCCGGTTTTTGAAGTGGGATAGGCTGCCAGCCTGTCATTTTCAATGCGACAGGCTGGCAGCTTATCCCACTAATTGATCAAATGGTCCTTACTTGATCGCCGGTCTGCATAAGCAACATGAGCCGGATTGACGACGATAGCTACCTCAATTGAAAGGCCAGACATTGGCGTTCGGTCGTGATCGTCATTTTGGTATCAGTCAGGAACGGACACAAAAAATCATGAGTGAGTATGAATATGTGGCGCTGCGAGCGGTTGACCGACCACTCAGCGATAAGCAACTGGAATTTGCTGAGTGCCAATCTTCGCACTGCGAAGTGACACGCGGTTCGTTTGTTGTTGAATATAATTATGGCTCATTTCGCGGCGACGTGGACGGTCTGTTGCGACAAGGTTACGACGTATTTTTGCGATATACGAACTACGGAGACCGTGAAATCAAGTTGCGATTGCCGCACGGCTTACTGTTCACCAAAAGCGATTGGTCGAAATACGTTGATGGCGATCGATTGGCGTGGACCAAGGATTCAAAAGGCAATGGTGGAATATTGGGTCTCTGTCCATTTCACGATGGCGGCGAGTTGGAGTCCGTCTGGGACTTCGATGACTATCTTGACGCAGCGGTTCAGGTGCGTGAACGATTGATTGGCGGTGATTTACGCGCGTTGTATCTGTTGTGGTTGTGTGCCGCAGACGATGACAATTGCGACCGCGGTGAAACGATTGAGCCTCCTGTGCCTCATGGTTTGGCAGAGTTGCCAAATGGATGTGCCCACATTTTGCCGTTCTTTGGCAATGACCCGTTGCTGCTGCAGGCCGCCGCAGCGGGCATCGCCGCAGGGCCGTCCGGCAATTCAGAAAACGATGCAAAATCTGAATGGCTAAAATCGATCAGCGACGACCGAAGCAGAGCGATTTTGCATCGTGTGATCGCCGAAGACGCTCAAGCGGTGAAAGCAGAACTACTGGCCGAGATTCGCGACTCACAGGTTCCTATCGGTTGGCCTTGCACGGATCGGAAGCGGACGTTCCAGGAATTGCTCGATGGTTGCGATCTGTTGCGAGCCGAAACCGATGCCAGCGATAAACGCAAAGCAGAAGCGAAGGCAAAGCGTGAAGCCATTAAAGCCGAAGAGACTCGACAGGCAAGAATGAAAGAAATGGCAAAGTCACCGAAGGCCTGGCTGACGAAAGCAGAAGCATTGGCTGATGCAAAAGGCACAGACAACTACAAAGCTGCCGCTGACATCCTTGCCGACCTCCGCGAAGCGGTGGGAGGCGACGAAGGCGACAAGATCACTCGCATCCACGCTGCCCACTTGGCGAAGAAGTATCCAACGCTTACTCATCTCAAGTCTTCCCTACGCAAACGAGGACTATTGAGTTAGCCTGAATCGTGAACGCCCGTTGTCGATTTAGCTGCTTATGACCGTTCGATCAGTTAGTGGGATAGGCTTCCAGCCTGTCGCATTGAAAATGACAGGCTGGAAGGCTATCCCACTTCAAAAACTGGACAGTGATTGATCGAACGCTGCATCCAGTCCCGCAGCCCGTCGTCGCGGCGATCCAGATTGATCAAGAAGCAGCGCTCAACGATCTTGTGGTATTGCCGGGAGACTCGAGCATTTACATTTCGTATGGATTTGCCAGCATCGTTTTTGGTAGACTATCCAATCGTCCGGTTATTTCATGAGTAGGTCACATGTCGAACGAAACAAACATTCTGCCAAACGTCAGCGCCGCAGGCTTGAAAGCTCTTGCTAATGCGATGCTCGCACCAAAAGCCCAATCGCAGCTTGACGATTTATTGGCTCGCAATTCCGAACGAATTCTTTCTGAACAGGAGTCCAAAGTTCTGGATTCACTCATTGAACAAATCGACGAATTGAACTTGCTTAAAGCTCGCGCCGACTTCACGCTTCGCCATCACGATGATCTTAGTGGTTCGTGAGCGTCTACGTCCCTGTCGATCTCCGGCGACGAATTAGGGACGCATTCTTCGGTTGCTGTGCGTACTGCCAAACAGACGAGGCGTTGACTGTCGCAATCTTTGAGATTGAGCACATCATTCCCCTATCGTCGGGTGGTGCCACCGAGTTTGCGAACCTGTGCCTTGCCTGCCCTGCTTGCAACCGTTTTAAATCAAACCGCGTAGTCGGGACCACCGACACCGGATTTGAGACACGACTATTTCATCCGCAGCAGGATGCTTGGCTCGATCACTTCGACTGGTCCGTCAACGGAACGGTCATAGTTGGGCTAACCGAGAGTGGAGAAGCGACGATCAAGACACTTCGCATGAACCGACAACGGGCTGTCGATGTGAGGTCGCTTTGGGTTGACGCGGGACGACATCCGCCACAGTGATTTTATCGTCATTCGCCGTTCAATGCTGTCAGTCCATCGCTCTTTAGAACGGCTCGAAGATCGAGCAAGACGTTTCTACTGGTAAGTTGGATGCATTGGCGCGGGCAGCACTCAGAGAATTTCGCGAGGGCCAAATCAATCCGCTATGAAGCATTGCGCGACCTCCACATTCTGGAACTGCTATCGCCGCCTTCGAGCAACCAATCAGCAACTGGCAGACAAGAACTATAAACTCTTGAAGAACGCCCCAGAGCATCCCTCTTTGCGTTTCAAAAAAGTGGGAGCGTACAGTCCGGTGCGAAGCGGCATCGCATATCGTGCTCTTTGGGAGTTCCGGCGTTGTTTGGTGTGGGGTGGTGGTGGATTATGCGGTGTGGGAACGTGATCGTGCGTACCAATCGCAAAAACTGAAAACCACGCGCGGTCAAGTCGCTCATTTCCCCAGTGACCACTAGTTCTGGCATGGCATTTCAATTGTTGATCAACGCAATCTCCGCTAAGTCGCTGGCTGGCCAAACAATCAACGTCCCGTCGTTGCCTGCGGTGATGACGACGTTGCCATTCTTAGTAGCATCGACGGCGGTCACACCGAGACTATGCGACAATAGGTTTAAAACTTCGCGACCGCGTCGATCGACACTGCCGATTCGCGGGTCCCAAACGCGTGCCGATTTGTCTCGAGAGGCCGTGAAGACTCTAAGCGGACCAGCCGCATGGGAGAGAAATCGTACATCCTCAATTTGGTCATCGTGTCCGCTAAGAATAATCGGCTCAGCGGCATTGGTTACGCCAGCTTCGACAACATCCCAGATGCGAGCATCGTTATCATCACCCCCACTCACCAAAATGTACTTTCCATCGGACGAAAACGCAGCCGCAAGCAATTGACCTGCCGCAGGTGTGTCATAAATGGATTCGGGAAAGTCGCCGTCAGTACGAAACAACCGGATCGTGCCATTGTCGCCAACGGCAAGTAACATCGAGCCATCGTCGGAGAAGCAAACACGGCGCATCGCAATGTTCTTGTTGCCAACCATCCAGGTTTTCAAAACCTTGGTTGTAAAAGTGGCCGGATCAAAATCAAAAAGCTTCACAGTCCCGTCCGAGCCGCTGGTAGCAAACTGATAAGAGCCAGTTCTAGGCGTGGGCTCAACGCATAACATGGGACCGTCATGGGGAAGTTCAACCTTGGCGATCGACTTTTTTGTTTCCAGGTCCCAAATCTTGACGGAATGGCTGCCGGTGATGACGAACTTTCCGTCGGCAGTGAAGTTCGCGCTGTGTACGGCAGCGTTGGCTCGATAGCTATTGATCTTTGAAGCAACGGTTTTACTTGCGTCCGTCTTGTCACCCGCATCCCAAGCCCATTGAAACGCTGAGTCGCCGTTAATTGTCAGCATTCGGCCGCCGGGAAGTGGTACACATGCTGCGGGGGCTCCGATAGTGGTCGGTAGCTTAAACGCATGGACAGGCACCGCTTTTTCGGAAGCTAGAGACCAGATTGCAATCCTCCCGGCTGCTTCACCGGCTTCCTCCTTCCCAATGGCGATCAACTGCCCACCGGGACCGAATTGTGCGCTAGTGATTCTTGTGTGCTGGCTTATCGTTGTTCCCGTCTTTTCAATTGATGCAACACCGCGATCCAAAAATTGGCGGGTACCTGTGTCGAGATTCCACAGCGTTGCCGCGGAACGAATTTCGTTGCTGGTCTTTTCTTCGCTGACCGTCACGACCGCGTGATTGTCATCGCTGAGTGAGAAACTTGAAACAAAACCATCGTGATGGAATTGCGAGATAACTGAGCGATCGCTTAGACGGATTCGCGATAACTGCTGGTCGTCGGCTGCAACAAAAAGCTCTTCTCCGCTCGCAGAAAATTCAGCCGCGTTGATCCGATACCCGCGAAATATCTCAAGACGTAAACCCATTTGCTCTCCTGTCTTGCCGTTCCAGAGGATTCCTATTCCAACGTTGTCGGCAGTGAACAGACGCGAACCGTCGGATGAAACTGCCAGCGCTGTCACTGCCAGCTCCTTGTGGTGCCCGCCGAGCCGGTGGACAATTTGCGGCGGTCGCCTACCAGTCGTGTCAAGTCGCCAAAGGATGCTTTTCGTGTCCAGATCACTCGAACGAGTTAACAAATACCTGCCATCTCGCGATAGCGCGAGGGATGTGTTGAGTCCTGTATTCTCGATCTTGAATAGTTCCGTACCGCGTTTAAAATTCCATACTCGCACGATGGCGTCCGCGCTGGCGACGTAGAGCAACGAGTTTTCATAGTCGAGAGCATAAGACTGTGCGATAAATGTCGTTCCTTCCTTGAGAGCAACCAAGTCGGTCTCATCACGCAATGCCGCGATTCGTTCGAGGCTCATCGTTAGCGGATTGATTTGGGAAACAATGGCTGTGCGATCGCGGCTGGCAGTGACGACAGCAGTGCCTTGTTGGTTTAGCCGAGCGGAAAGAATTTCCTCCTCGTGGAGCATTTTGCCAGAGTTTCCCAATGGTCGATTGCTAACGGAAGCGTTGATATACGCTGCCGGTTGCCAAGTGCGTACGGTTTCATCCGCCGAACATGAAACAATCAAATCTCCTGATTGATCGGCGAAATCAGCGTCGAGGACCCAGCCGCCATGGCCTCTCAGGTCCTTGATTCGCTTGGCGCTGGCGGCGTCCCATAAGCGAATTAAGTAGTCGTCTCCACCAGTCAGAATGGTTTTGCCATCGGGACTGAACCGGACGACGCGGACTCGATCGCCGTGAGCCCGTTCGGATGTGCTGTCGGCTATCAGCAAATCAGGGTCGACCAACCGTTGAAATTCGACAGCATTTTTCTCGGTTGTGCTCCGTTTGTTTTCGCCTGATTGCTCGCTCTTGGACGAAAGTTTCTTGATCGCCCCTCCAATCTCTCTTGCATAATCGGTGACCTGAATCGCATTGGCTTGCCAAACAAACACAGTGCCATCGCTGGCACCAGAAACGACGCTTTGGCCATCGGTGGGTGAAATTGCCACAGACGTAACAGGATGTCGATGCTCAAGAAACTCGCCGGACAACTTTGACGCCCAGCCTTTTGAGTCGCGAGTCAGCGTCCAGACTGTAGCACGACCGGAAGTGGATTCGGCAATTGCGGCGACTAGTGTCCATGTGGCACCCGTTCGTACCACTGAAAAATCTTTGACGGGTCCAAGGTTCCAGCATGTCGTGAGTTCGGTCTGAGTCGTTAAATCCCACAGGCGGATCGAATGGTCATCGGAAGCCGAGACGAGCGTACGCTCGTCAACGAACTGCAACTTATTGATCGTCGCTTTGTGGGCATACCAGTTGAGCGTTTTTTTGGTTAACGACGAATCCCAGACTTCGATGTCACCGCTTTGTGTTCCGATAAGTATCGATTGAAGACTAGGTGCAAAGGTGAGCGTTGACACATCGCCGTTAAGCATTTGCATTGCACTACCGCGTTTGAGCAGGTGACCCGTACTATCAACACTCACCAACTGCACGGAACCGCTTTCAAGGACTGTTGCCACCGTACCGGTTGGACCCGAAAAATGGATTGACTTGGCGGGAGAACCATCTGTCGTTATGGACGAGACGGCACGCGTTGTTTGCCGCCATAACCAGCGCCATTCCCAAGCTGGAAGTTTCTTGTCCACTGACGAATGCAGGCGTTGCAATATGGTTGACGCATCGCCAAACATGTTCTGTTCAATTCGCGATTTCGCAAGACCGATGTTAGAAACGTAACTCTCGTACAGTGCCTCTTGCGACTTCTCAACAGCTTTTAGCTCTGCGGATACTGCTTTTTCTCGATCTTCCTTGGCGACTATTTCGCTCGCGATCGCTTTCGCGCGATCTTCCTTGGCGGCCAGCTCGCTTGCCACTGCATCGGCGGTTGCTTTGTCTGCCACAATCCGCAGTTCCTCCTGCACCGCTTTTTGGCGTTCTGCTTCTAAGGTCGCTAACTCCGCCTTATTTTTCTCGGCGACAGCCAAAAGTTTTGCAGCGGTTTCGGCTTTGCCAGCGCCAACGGCTTTTTTAGTTTCCGCCTCCGCAAAGAGTGTTTGATTTTTGGCTTCGTTTGCCTCTTGTCGAATCCGATAGATCGCATAGCCACCACCGATGATGATGAAGGCCAACATCGCAGCGGCCGCTTTTCGCAGCAGCGCAAAACGTGTATCGCGCGACCGTCGCAACTCTTTTCCAGCTTCGAGTTGTTCAATCAAGGATTGATGAGTCGGATCGTCACGTTCAAGCACGGACAAACCGAGATCAAAATCACCCTTTCGGTATGCTGCTTCTGCATATTCCAACTTTGCATTGGCCAAGCCTTCAACTGCCTTCGTATTGCCGCTCCACAGCGTGATCGCTTCTTCGAATCCAAACATGGATCGTGAGTAGTCGTCGTAGTCAGCCGAGACATCTGCATTCGCCAAGACATCCGCGGCGCGTGCTGCCAGGGCAATGCTTTCGCTGTGCGATCGGTACTCGCGAATGGATGCTTGGAACTCAGCGACATTAGGGTATCGTTCCTCGAGTTTTGTCGACATCGCTTTGAGGGCGACGTTCATTAACTCGCTTTGATGCTCCTTCGGTATTTCGCGAATTTTGTTGCTCGCAACCGCCTTCAAGCATTCGCTGACGTTGGTGGCGTGGTGCGGCGCGTGCCCTGTGATGATCTGGAACAATGTCGCACCGAGGAGATAAACGTCACTTGCTGGTCCGATTCGATCGACGGGGCCGATTACCATCTCTGGAGCCATGTAAGCGGGCGAACCGCCCAAGGACGTCGATTGATGGACGCTGTCCAGCTTGTCAAATTCCGGTTTCGCGAGTGCAAGCCCCCAGTCCATCACCATCACGACGCCGAACTCACCAAGCATGATGTTTTCGGGTTTTATATCGCGATGCACAACTCCTCGGGTATGCGCAAAGCCGATCGCATCACATACCTTGAGCAAGATATCGATGTTTTCGTCACGTGTTTTTTCAGCGATCGCCTTTGACCAAGGTGTGCCACTGACTCGCTTCATCGAATAGAACAGCGTGTTGTCACCCGTGACCGCTATATCGTGGATTGGGACAATATTCGGATGATCAAGGTCGCCGGTCACGACCGCTTCGCTGATGAATTGAAGGCGACGTTCCTTCTCAACTTGCTCTAACGTTCCTTTTTGAGCAAACCGTTTTCGTTTTTCTTCTTCGAGCGGTTTGATCACTTTTAATGCAACGAGTCGGTCAAGCGACCCCTGCCGCGCGACATAAACGTTACCCATGCCGCCCTTGCCAAGCAACCGAACGAGTCGGTAATCGGACTGATTGGCTGAATCATTCCGAGCATCAGTAACCATTTGGTCGCGAAGAATCAGTTTGGTTTCTGACAGCGACCGATTGATTGCGGGTGAAAGGCGACTAGGTTGCGATCCGCTGGCAGGAATTCGAGACAAACTGCCCCAAAACGCAGCATCTTCAGCCGACATTTCGCGAGGATTAAGTGTTTGCGATACGTTCGTATCCAGCATCACTGAGCGTGCACCCCTCGGTTCATCGACTGCTGTTGAGCCTTGTGCAGCGGTGTGGTTATCAGGAGCAACTAAATCACCGACTTCGACTGTTTGATCAACCTCGGTTGGAACCGTTTTTTTTGCCTTGTCATTAGGATTAGACAATGCATCAACGAACTCGCTTGGTGTGAACTGCACGGTCTGGTCAGCATCGCCGAATTCAACCGTCTTATCCAGTTCGGCAGGTGCCTCGGGTAAGACGGTCGATGCTCCGGTTGAAGCTGGCTTAGCGATTGGTTGACCGATGGAGATTTGCGCGCGAGGGTCGCTCGAATCTACCGTCCCATACGGATCGATCGTTTCATCAAGATCATCAGCTACATCGATGGCAATGGTTTCGTTTGGATCGACGGTAGCGTGGGGGTCAAGAGTCGAGAACTCCACCGTGCGTTGTTCGGGAATATCAGTATCGTGTGTATCGTCAACCGGTATTCGACGGGGAGGTCGAGCATCGCGTGAATTCGAATTGTCGGTCATCGTATGTAACTAACTAGCAAGAAAAATTGGCGGTGGGATAGGCTTCCAGCCTGTCGGGAATCTAATAAACAAGTAGCGCGACAGGCTGGAAGCCTATCCTCCTTGTCGATTTGCAAATCGACCTGAAATCGAAAATCTTCTGGGACGATTCCCGCCGACGTTACGAAGTGATCGCTTGCGCACATTCGCAGCAACGATGACGGCTGTTAAAGCGTAAGCGGCATGCTGATCGTGTTCACTCGCTTCATCTGACACGGGGACATCTGGCACAGGGAAACCTGGCACGGGGAAACCTGGCACAGGGACAAGATTTACGGAGGTGGCGAGTCCTGCGACCGGAGCGGTCTCATTGGCTTGAATCCGTGCATCGACAGGTTCTTTCCCCATTTCTTTTTCGATCGTCGCTTCTTGCAACTCTCGTAAAATCGATTCTAGATCAATTGGCTGAAGTTCAAGTTTGCCGCCGTCGAGTTCGTCGCCGGGTACGACCGGTTGTTGATTACGGATGTCAACTCGCAATAACATCCTTTCGTTGCCGTCGCCCAGCACATACTGAATTTCGTACTTGCCATCGGGCAATTCGGCGAAGAGTCGTTTGAGATTGTCACCGGCAAGAATGTCGTCGGGCAATCGTTGCGGAGGTGCAAGATCTTCACCGCCGGGCTCGAGCGATAAAATTCGAATTTGAAAATGCTCGTCGCGGTTGACGGTCGCTGACGCCGAAGCGGCTTTCGATTCAACCGTACTAGTAGTAAAAAACTGCGACGGTTCGACGCGAACAAAAATTTCTGGCTTAACCACTTCAGGGATGATTTGTCGAACAGGAAAAAATGCGACAGGGATAGTCAGGTTAGGGATAAAAAATGTAGCGGTCCCACTCTCCAGTAAAGCCGTATCATCAAGCAAATTCCTAGTAGTTGGGTTGTCCGTTGACGAGATGACGCGACCGGGAACTTGCTCGGCAGGTGCTGACGCCTGTTGAATTGAATCTCCGGTAACGAAGATCGATTGGTGATGAGTTACGGCAAAACGTACTTGCAAGGGGTCGGTTGCCGATGGCCTGCCATTGAGGGTCGAGTCGAGAATGTCTTTTTCTGTATAGTTGTGCGTCGTCACGAAAGTCTGATCGCCAAAAATTGCTCTCTCGCTGAAGATTACCTTGTCGCCCAAGTCTACTTTATCGTCTGGCATTAAGCCGAATTGTTGGAAACGATTCGTGTTCGCACCCCAGTCAATATTGATCGTAAATCCAGCCTCGCCCGGTTGCCCAATCAATACTGAAAAGATGCCAATGCCACCAGAATTGCCGTCCCCAGACAACCGATTGTCGGGAAACCTCCGCACAGTCGCAGCATCGAAAAACGCCGCGTCCGGAACTCCGGTTGCTGGTCGCGGCGAAAACCAACGGACGATTCCCGTGCCATCGCCGGTAAGAAGCTGAATCTGTGAGCCCAGCACCACCGACTTTGCATCGATAACGATACTCTTCTTCGTAGCGTTAAATGCTTCGAGTTGAGTCGCGCCACCTAACTCGATTTTTTGCTCTGCCTTGAGCAAAACCTGTCCGTGAGAACCAAGAGCTTTGATTTCAACATCCTGTCGAAGCCTAGGACCGTCGTTACCTGCGTCACTGTCGCAGACGATGATGTTCCTACCTGCGACGACTGAGATCTTGCCATTTTCAGTCAACAGAAAGCCGGAATCGCCGCCTAGAGTTCCAACGATAACATCACTTTGGGATCCTTTTGTCTCCAAGTAAATATCTCGGCTTGGAGACGGTAAATTATTGCTTGGACTCGAAGCCGTCACTTCGATTGCCGTGATGGTTCCGTTGGCGACAACCGCAATGGAACCTTTGGCAGTAGTCACGGACCTTAATTCGACTGCGTCGACTTCATTGATCGACACGTCGCCGACATTGGTTCCGGTGACAGACAAGACTAGGTCATTGACGTTTGTCGTTAGTTTGACGGCATCTGTGCCATCGCTGGTTCCGTTAGCAGCATCAACCTTCAGATCATCTGCCATGATTAGATTTGAATCTGCTGGAGTCGTGTTGACGACATCGTCACCGGCAACAAGCAAGACGTCGGTAACGTTCAGTGCAGTGATTTGACCGACAAGAATATCACTAGCGAGGCCATTGGCTCGTAGGCTGATGTCACGATGCGGAGCACTAGCGACCGTCGAATTGTCAATACTATTTGGATTCAGCGAAATTACTTTCGTTGCGGTGACGGTGCCGCCCCCGACGACTGTGATCGACCCATCGGAGGTACTTACCGATCTCAGTTCGATAGCATCGACTTCATTGATTGACACGTCGCCGACGTTGATTCCGGTGACAGACAAGACTAGGTCATTCACGTTTGTCGTTAGTTTGACGGCGTCTGTGCCATCGTTGGTTCCGTTGGCGGCATCAACCGTCAGATCATCGGCCGTGATTAGATTTGAAACTGCTGGAGTCGTGTTGACGACATCATCACCGGCAACAAGCAAGACGTCGGTAACGTTCATTGCGTAGATTTGACCGACAAGGATATCACTAGCGAGGCCATTGGCTCGCAGGCTGATGTCACGATGCGGATCGCTAGCGACCGTCGAATTGTCAACGCTATTTGGATTCAGCGAAATCACTTCCGTTGCAGTGATGGTTCCTCCCGCGAAAACGTTGATCAAACCATCTGCCGTGCGAACGGATCTCAGATCAATCGCATCCGATTCCATGACCTGCAAATCACCGACGCCACGATTATCGGCAACTAAAACTGCAACGCTCGTTTCAATCGCGTTTGTGGCACCGATACCGTTTAATCCAGTAATAATCGCACCACCTGAATTGGAAACGATGTCAATGTCAGCGTCGCCACCATCCTTGACCGCTCCCGAAGTTGACTCGATCACGATGGCGTCGTCTGCACTGTTCTGCGAACGGATGCTGCCCAACGTTACGTCACCGTCGGCGACGAGTCTGACAAGACCAGTGATTGCGTCAATCACTGCACTATCAGACATTTGGATTGTGCCACCGAAGCTACCCATTCGCGCATCAGCGGTAACAAATACTGACCCGCCGGAAGTTTGAATGTCCCCTTCTGGCATGGCGATCATGTTGCGATCAGCGGATAGCACAACGTTACCGGTGGCTGTTCGAATCGAGTCCAGCAAGGTGATGTCGGAGTTATTGCCAACAGCGGTCAGCGTAATGGCTCCCCCAGCTCCAGCGACGATCGAATCCGAATTCACTCCGTCACTGCGGACGACGATCGAGCCGTCTTGATGCGTGACGGAGACATTGCCATTACCGCTTTCGATGCGCTGAATGATGAGTTCTGGCGAGCCAGAATGACGAATATCGGTCGATCCAGAAGATGCTTTCAGCAACCGAATCGTTGGGTTAGTGTTTGACGCGTTGTCCAGCCGAATGCCGCCCGAGTTGGTCGTTGCGGATATGTCCGTGACGTTTTGCAATTCGAGTTTGCGTACTGATCCGATACCATTCTGAGCAGTCATCCGAAGTTCGCTGGCAACGATGTCGACCGCGTTATCGCCGCTGGCATCCTGAATGGCGACGCTAGTCATGGTCACTTTGCCAGTCCCGGCATCGATCAGACCAATAGGCAACGAGACCAACGGACTGGCGAGCAAAATGTCGCTGCCCGCGGCGGCTGTATCGGCATTGACGGACTCAGAGACTGCTATGACGAGGGGCTTCGTCGATGTGCCGATTCCGCCGACGCCGGCCAATGCATTGAGCGTGCCAGTGGTGACGTTGGCAACCGCTGCGTCGCCAGGACTACGACTGTCGAGAATGGCCAGACTAGCGGATGCATTCACGGTTGCTCCGACCGCAACGATGGCCCCCGCACCAAGTGCGAGATTGCCGGTGGTGGTAAGCGTGACGTCATTTCCTTGCGAATCAATTAAAGCCACCGCTAGATCGCCAGCAGAATCAGAAAGCGAAACATCGTCGCCAGCAACGATACGTTCCACATTAGCAACCTCGTTGCCTCGATTCGAAAGAGCGACAATACCCAAAGAATCGATCGATAGTCGATCGACAATAATGCGCGTACCATCCGCTTGCGTTATATTGCCCGCAAGTGCATTCGTCTCGATTCGAAATCGCCCAAGTTCCGCATTGACGTTTCCGAGTTGAACCCGTGATGCGTTCTCGATGACCACCGCGTCGCTATTGCTGCCGGAGACTAGTGACCCACGTACTGAATTGAACGTTCCACCGTTTGCATCAACGACAATCGACGCGTCTCCTGCATTGATGTTTGCCGCCTGCGAAATTGAGATCGAAGCGCCGCCGATCAGGTTGACTCGGCCATCGATTATACCACCGGTCGTGTTAATGTCACCGTTGATCGTAATCGATTCAGCGCTGACAGTCGCATTTCCGGTGACACCGGCGCGTCCTAGAGTAAGATCAGCTTGAACGACCACCGTGTCGGCTCCGGCTTCGCCATCGATATCTATTGCGGCGGTAAATCCATTGCTTCCGCTACCGAAACCCGCAACCGTGATGGAATCGTTGCCACCACCGGCGTTAACCGCCAACTGGCTTGTCGGATTCTCAATGGAGATGCTGAGCCTGCCGCCACTGGTTATTGACGTAAACTCTGTTCTCTCGGGCGAGGCGATGTCCGCAGCTAATGTGATCTGTTCGTCAAGGCTGGAGTATTGAAAATCAACCCTCGGCGCGATCACCAGTTGTTGGATCGATTCAATCTGCGTGAATTGGATATCAAACTGAGCGCCAAGCCCGGCGTTAACAACTTCGATGGCCCCCGAGTTGGCTCCGTCGAGTGAATAACGGACTGATGCAGGCGAATCATCCGTCGCGGCATTCAAATCAAGAATAGTGACAATGTCATTGTCAGCGCTGCCACCGCCACTAAAGACGATGTTACCGGTGTACTGAATCGCTCCGGGCGCCGGATCAACAAAACGGTTCAAGTCGACAAACAGTGCTTGGTCCGCTTGGGAGCCAATGATGTTGACTTGATCGTTGTTGATGGCAGCGATTGGCCGGATGATTGGCGGCGCAGTTTGGGCAGAAGGCAAGTCGCTGCCGGTACGAATCTCAAGGTTCGTACCGTTGCGCTGAATCAGTGTTACATTATCGGCCCTGATCGTTACGTCGCCTGCGGTTACGATCGCGACATCGTTTCCATCACCGCCAGCATAAGTGATATACGCGGGGCGTCCCGAGCCTCCAAAATCTTGTGAGACAAGGCTTCCTTCGAGTAGGACACGCGGTGAGGTAAGCGTCGTGCCCGTGGTTGAAAACATCGTCGAGAAAGCGCCGGTGACAGTACTGGTCCCATCGTTGCGAACCAAGACATATTCCGTTGCCGGCTGTGCTGGTGCATCGAAAATCAGTGTCAACTGTGACGAACCTAGTTGGATCGTGCCTGCGAGCCCTTGACTGCCAACGACAAGCTGATCGTATTCGCTACCGGGAACCGTACCTCGAATTTGAAATTCAACGGTTGAGCTCGTAACCAAGTTGAGACCGCCGACGGTCAACCTATCGATCCCTGGTCCTGGCGCAATGGCGGGGCTCGGTGCGTTACCTGTGGGAGCAGTTGTGATAATGTCGCTACGAATTCGTCCGCTTCCCTCCAAGCGTCCGCTAGTGATTCGAAACGGTCCAGCAGCGGCCGCAGTTTCGCCATCGATCTGGAGAATCCCTTGGCGTATGAGTGTATCGCCGGTGTACAAATTGGTGGACGTGAGAATGAGTCTGCCGTCGCCATTCTTATCGAGACTACCACCAGCCACGGGTGCGTTGACTGTAAAATTCACACCAGCGGCGACGAGGGTTGTGACACCAAAGTCAACTTGCGACGCATTGATCAGTCCGCTACTTAATAAATGGACACCGCCGACGTAGTTCTGCGAGCCACCGGTTTGAATTGACGACGACGTGATTGTGTTCGGAACCGGTGAATTGATAACAAGATTTCCCGCCAGCGATACAAGTCCGTTCAACGTCACTTGTCCCTGCGAAGTCACCGTCAAATTTGCAAAGTCTACGATGGAACTCGCGAAAACAACCGAACTAGTTGCTGAAACGCCTAGGGATTGTGATCCTGACTGTCCACTGGCGACACCGCGGATGGCAACGCTGTTACCCATGATCTGCAAATTACCGACCGGCAAGGTTAGCGCCCCGATGATTTCGATGTCGTCGATTGTGGTTATCGACGCGCCAGTAACCTTTGTCCCGCTGGCGTCGATGACGATGTCACCTCGGCGCAAGGTTACCGAATCGATTTGAACAAGTGATGCCCTTAACGTTATGCCATCGAGAGGCGAAAGTCCGCCAACCGCACCCGCTAAAGTGATGATACCGTTACCATTGGCTCCGCGTGCATCGAATGACAGTGTGGCTAGATTGCTACGAACCGAATCAATCGTGCCGTTGATTACAATGTCGCCACCGAACGCTATTCTTGAGCCGAAGCTCGTATCAATTTGCAGTTCACCATTAACAAAGGTCGGCCCGCTGACGGTGACTCGACCACCACTGGTCAATAGCTCAGCGTTCAACCATTGAACTCTACCTCCGTCGATAACGATGTTGCCGTTTGAATGCGAGGAAGTATCAAGCGGACACTTGAGATCAATGGTTGAGTTCGATGTGATTTCGATATCGCCGATGAGAGCTGTGATGGAACCGATCGTCGAAACATTGCCAACGGCGTTGACTAACACGCTGCCAGCAACGACATCCGCGTCGACTCGGACGGTCTGTTGAATGCCGGTCACGTCGAAACGACCACCGATTTCAAATGGCACCGCTTTGACATCAAGCGAACTTGCTGAGTCGACGATCACGTTGTTGACGAAACTCCCAGCGGAGTCATTTGTGTCACCAAGCAGAACATCGTTGCCTGGCGTGTTGGCCAAGGAGATACGAAGGTCATTGCCTTGTGTTAACGCACTAAGTGTGGCTGCCGAAAGGTCAATCTTGGCACCGATACCCGTCAGGTTGACATCGCCGGCAAGATTCAAAGAGCCATCGATTTCTAGGAAGGCATCATCGAGCTGAACTGTCGTTGAGATGGCACCGGCGCCAATGATCGCATCGCCGAAGAACCTCGCATTGGTGCCACGCAGGTCGATGGCACCGGTACTCGACTCGATCGTGATTTGTTCTGATGCAACATCAATGGTACGGTTGGTAACGATTGCGACCGACGATTGAAATGAAAGCGTGGTCGTGTCGATTCCGGTACTATCCAGGACAGAGACATTCAACCCGGATGGAATTTCAAGGTCAAGAACGTCATCACCGCCACCGAGATCGATGATAAGCTGCCCCGAGGTGATTGCCGACCGATCTAGCGGATCGGTGTTCGAACCTGGATGGCCGATGATGGGGATGATCGCTCCGTTGCCATCGCGAAGCTGCAGTTGGTCGGCGTTGTTGACATCTAACTGGACAAGATCAGCGAGCCCATCGCCACGAATTATTAACTGACCGATCTCGTTCAGTTCTGCAGTCGCATTGAGCACAAAGCGAGGTTCCAGGGCAACGAAGACCGGCCGCAGCGCATGGCGGATTCGTGTTGGCTTGGGTAACTGTCGCTTTTGGAGAATGCGACGAAGCTGCTTGAGGTATGGTAGAGGCAGATGCATGGACGCGTATTTCTCATTCATTGCTAAATCGATCGAACTTATCCTAATCAAAGAGACTGGTTTGCGGCCTAAAGAAGTTCCTCGCAACTGGCAAAATCTCTTTGAATCGACTGTATCGATTAGCAAAGCCTGGGAGCATTTTTGTCCTGATCGTATTTTTATGGCGAAAGACACCTTCAAGACTCGAAAAATGGGACAGATAAGCGATTGTTTCAATGCTCCGTTACGAGTTTCGTTCTTGGTTTTTGCAAGCGAAGTGCCTAATTATGTCGCGTTTTGCTATCGCTTTGGTCGGTGGATGGATCATCGCATCCTTTACTTTCAACCTCGCAAACGCGACTGACCAGGAAACCAATGCCGGCCAACCAGCCAGAGCTGCCGACTTAAAAACATTGATTGCAGAGGACGCGAAACCGACTGAAACAAAGACAGCAATGATGCGAAACACCTTGCGGCTTGAAAAGCTTCGCAAGCCACTTACCGACGTCCGAATTGAAGCAATCGTGGGTGAAAGGACGCCAACGAGCGGGGCTGCCATGCTGCTTGGCGATCAAGTTTTATCGACCGTCACAAGCTCGGGCGCATCAATTCGGCAGCCTAATCGATACACGGTTTCACTGTGCCATCGACCGCTGTATTTTGAGGAACTAAACCTTGAACGTTGTGGCAATACCTATGGCTGTGCGACTAACCTAGTTTCCGGCGTTCACTTTCTGACCAACACAGCAATGCTTCCGTACCGCTTGGCAACACAGCGTCCGGACTGTCCCGTTCCATCCCACGGCGATTGTCAAACGTGTCAGCAGTATTCGAATGACATCGAACCCTTTGGTTGTAAACCACGAGGTGCGTTGGCTGAAGCGGCGGTGCTTGCCGGATTTGTTTTTTTACTGCTTTGAGCGATTCACAACGAGACCGAACTGATGAGCTTGGGACCGGCATTTACCGATCGACTATTGTCGGTAATTCGCAAGGAACTAGGTGTTACGCCCAGGGCGGCTCAGCTTCAAGCCGCTCGGTATCTCCAGCAGCGGATCATTGTCGAGATGGAAACCGGCGAAGGTAAGACTTTGACGGCGGCCATCGCTGCGATTACTTTGGCACAACGTAGCAATCGAATCTATGTTGCTACGGCAAATGACTATCTTGCCGAACGAGACGCAGTGGAAATGCGACCGCTATACAATGCTTTTGGGCTCCGAACCAACGCGGTTACGGCGTCTTTGGATCGAGAATCTCGTCGGCGGGTTTATGCTGGTGACATAGTGTATGGAGCGATTCGCGAACTCGGCTTCGATACGCTTCGCGATGCGATTGACCACAAAAGCGGAAATCGCAGCAGCCCTATTGTACCGAAATTTCAATCGCTCGTTGTGGATGAAGCCGACAGTGTGCTAATCGACGAAGCGCTAACACCACTGGTGATCAACGGTAATGGCGAGCTACTGACATCCGCAAAAGAGGCGCTCTATCGCTGGAGCGCCGAACATGCCAGTGGCGTTAAATATGGCGTCGACTTCGTAGATAATCGAGCGGCTGGCGGCATCGCATTAACGGATGATGGCATCGCTAACGCAATCCGGTCGACGATGCCGCAAGCGATGAACAGCTTTCGAATGCCAGAGATTTTGCATAGCCTGGAACGCGCGATCGAAGTTGCGACGCACGTTGTTCGTGACAAACACTACATTGTCAAAGAGAATCGTGTGTTGCTTGTGGATGAATTCACGGGCCGCCTAGCAGATTTAAAGAAGATGGGCGGTGGATTGCACCAAGCGGTCGAGGCGAAGGAATCGCTTCCGCTCACGTCACTTGGCGTTACGGTTGCGCGGATGACGATCCAGGAACTCGTCAATCGCACGCCTCACTTGTGCGGTATCACTGCCACTGCGAGAGAAGATAAACGGGAGCTTCGGCGGGTATATGATCTCAAAGTACAGCGTGTACAACCCAACGTTCGCGCGAACCGAATCCGGTTGCCTCAGCTTGTGTTTGCCAACAACGAAATGAAAATTCGCGGGATTGTTGCGGAGGCGCACGCGATGGTTGCCGCCGGTCGTGCCGTGCTGATCGGAACTCGAACGATTGAACAATCCGAACAATTATCGGCACACATGAATGATCAAAAAATGCCACATGTCGTGCTAAACGCCCGACAGTCAAGCGAGGAAGCTTCGATCGTGGCGCTCGCGGGTCAGGTCGGTCGAGTCACGGTGGCAACGAATATGGCGGGGCGAGGTACGGACATTCGACTGTCGGACGCCGTTCGCAGGAATGGTGGGTTGCATGTGATCATGTCAGAACCTCATGCCGCTGCTCGGATAGATCGGCAACTTGCGGGGCGCTGCGGTCGGCAGGGTGATCCCGGCACCGTGCGAAATTATCTTGCGGCCGATGACGAAATTTTTGGTACTGCGTTTGGTGAACAGGATGCCCGACAGATTGCATTACGCTTTAACGACCGCTGCGGACCGACTCAATTGGTCTGGACGTCCAAGCGAGCCCAGCGAGCGATTGCGGGACAGCATCGAGATCAGCGGTATCAACTCGCCGAGGCCGATGCGAAGATTTCTGCCGACCTTGAAGAACTAGGACTCGATCCTCATCTCGATCGCCCCTATATCTACGATTGAGTTTAACCATGTTTTTGCTTTTAATTGAAGTCTCTCAGGAAGAACAAAGTGGCTAACATCGACCCGAGCGAATGGGTTCAGACGCATGGAGACGTGCTTTTCGCGTTCGCCCTATCGCGACTTCGAGACCAAACTCGCGCTGAAGAAGCTGTTCAAGAAGCCTTCCTAGCAGCGCTTCGGCACGTTGACCAATATCGCGGCGATGGCGACCAGGGGGCTTGGTTAATGGGAATCTTGAAACGAAAAGTCATTGATTCACAGAGATCTCAAGCCAAGCAACCTCTTGAGCTGGACGCCGAAGATGGGCTCATGGCGTCATTGTTTGACAAAACAGGGCACTGGAGCACCGGCTCGAATCAACGGCACTCCCGGTCGCTCGATTCTCTGGAGCGAGCAGAATTCAAAGTGATCTTTGAAAAATGCTTAAGAGCACTGCCCGAAAACCAGGCCAAGGTTTTTGCTCTTAAAGAAATCGAAGAACAAAGTAGCGAAGAAGTCTGTCAGTATTTGGGAATCAGCTCGTCAAATTTATGGGTCCTGATGCATCGTGCAAGGATTCGACTGGCCGAGTGTTTGAGAACGAGATGGGAGGCGTCAAACGTTTAGCATGCCAACTTGCAAAGAAACGACAAAACTGATTTCCGATTCGCTTGAACGGTCGCTTTCATTTAGCGAGCGAACCCAGCTTTGGTTACATATGGCCATTTGCGGGCTCTGCCGTCGATTTCGATCAGATGTGATCGCGTTGAGACGGATGGTCCGTATCATCTCCAAGAGCGAAATGGCAACCCCATCAGAACTTGCACCACAGTCAGATCAGGCCGCAAAACTGTCGACAGACGCGAAGATGCGGATCCAAACCCAGATCAACGAACATCTGCCTTGACGATCATGGCTTCAACTTTTTCTACCTGGTCAGACTTAGCCATTTCGAGAATAGAGACTTCACCAACGGCGTTAAGCGAGTGCGATTGTATTGGTCTCCGATTTTTCGAATCGCTTCTGCATGCGTCGGATATGGGTGAATCGTTGAAGATATCTTGCGGAGACCGATTCGATTTTTCATCGCGAGGGTAATTTCGCTGATCATGTCTCCCGCGTGCGCTCCGACAATCGTAGCACCGAGAATTTCGTCTGAGCCTTTGCGGCAGTGGACTCTGACAAACCCATTCTCTTCACCGTCGAGAATGGCGCGATCGACGCTCGAAAACGGCTGTGTGTAGCTCTCAATAAGCTTTCCTTGCTTGTCGTCCCTGCTCGGCAAGACACCAACGTGAGCAAGTTCCGGTGACGTGTAGGTGCACCAGGGAATCAACAGGCGACTGGCCTTTGCACGCCCCATGAACAGCGTGTTTTGAATGACGATGCGGGCGAGAAAATCTGCTGCATGAGTGAATTTGCATTTCGAGCAAATATCGCCCGCAGCATAAATTCTCGAATTTGTCGTTCTAAGGTAATCATCAACCTCAACGCCGAGCGCAGCGTCGTAGTTCACACCCACTTTTTCTAGCCCGAGTCCATGTACGTTTGGTGTGCGACCGATGCCGACCAAAATTGCATCGCCCACGACCTCAAGTTGCTGCTTGTCGACTTCGATATGCACAACCTTTTGGTTGCCACGCATTTCAATCCGAATCACATTGGTATTCAAGTGGAAGTTCACACCGTCGGCTGCCATCGCATTTTGAACGACTTGGGCTGCGTCAACATCTTCCCGCGACAACACATTGGGCGACTTTTCAATCAACGTGACGTCTGATCCAAAGCGAGCAAAACTCTGCGCCATCTCGCATCCGATCGGCCCTCCGCCAATAACGATTAGCTTTCGTGGAAGTTCAACCAAAGAAAAAAGCGTTTCATTCGTCAGATAGCCACTATCCTTCAAGCCTAAGATGGGAAGTTCGGCAGCACGAGCCCCGGTAGCAATGACAGCGCGTTTGAACTTCAGGAGCGTTCCATTGACGTCGAGGGTGTCGTTACTGACGAAACAACCCTGTCCAAAATAGACATCAATGCCAAGGTCGGAAAACCGTTTGGCTGAATCATGTGGACTAATGCTTGCCCGCAGCCGGCGCATGCGCTGCATGATTTCGGCAAAGTCGATCTCAACGTCTGAAGCGCGAATTCCAAAACGCGTCGCGTTTCGAATGGCCGCTATTTGACGGGCAGCGCTGATGATCGCTTTGGACGGAACACAGCCAACGTTCAGACAATCGCCACCCATCAGCCCTCTTTCGACCAAGGCAACTTTGGCACCAAGTCCCGCAGCTCCCGCAGCGGTCACCAAGCCAGCAGTTCCAGCACCAACCACAACTAGGTTGTAACGTTCCGTTGGCTCTGGATTGACCCAATTGATCGGGTGAACGTTTGATTGAAGCGTTTGATTGATTTCGTTCAGTGGCTGAAGCTGTTGCAAGTAGCTCATCGGACCTGATTTTTAATTAGCTGGTGATTTTTTCAAAAAGTTAAAAAGTTTCTTCATCATAAGTGGAAGCAGTCCCAACACGATGAACGCTAAGATCAATTGCCAACTAAGAATATTGCCAATTCCATTTTCCGCCAGCGCCCGCAGGCTGGGCACGGTCGCACCCGCATAGACGAAGGCAACCGTACCTGGGACCATTCCTAGTTGGCTGACCCACCAGAAAGTCGTGACTCTGATTTTGGTCAAACCCATGACCGCGTTAATCACGAAAAATGGAATGCCTGGAAACAGCCGAAGGGTAAAAAGATAAAAGGCTCCTTCTCGCTCAAACGCTTCGTTAATGGGCTTGAGCTGGGTCGCCATTTTCTGTTGGACCCAGCTTCGGAGGAAATATCGGCTCAGCAAAAACGCAACCGTGGCACCGGCGGTTGAACCTAAACTGACGACGGCGAACCCACGCCAAAATCCAAAATACCAACCACAGGCCAATGTTAAGACGGCTGCGCCCGGTAGCGACAATCCCGCTACGGCGATGTACACCGCGATGACAACTGCGGCTACCAACCAAGGTTGATCGAGCTGGATTTGACGGAGAGTGGTCTCGCGATCAGCGAGATATTCGAATGTGAGAACGTCTCTTAGCTGCCAATAGCCAACAGCGACGAGCGAAACAAAAGCAATCAGCAAGACTACTTTCAGTGAATATCTTGACGTCGGTAACATATCGACTGACGTGCAGTGGTTAATCGCGGTGATAGCCAAGCTGTTTTACAACGGCAAGCATCTCTTCACACGTAATATAGCGGCGGCGAAATTCGAGTTTGTAACGATCGATGGCGAATGCGAGTTCACGAGCTTCCGGCGATAAATCACTGTGAGAACTAGCAAATTGCCGCCGTTCGGCGAGGCCTGCATCCGTTGGGACGGCCCGTCGATCGACGAATGAAGCGGGCGGTTCGTCGCTGCAAGTCGCACCCATAATAGGCTGCGGAACGCTCGCTGAAAGCGAAGGCATGGTTGGCGAAAGACCGGGTAGTTTCGACTGGGAATCTGCGACAATCGACATGGTTGACTCGTGACGAGATAGGGCGGCGCAAACGCTCGGCTTACCGCAGAACCCTACGTCACGATTGGCATGCAGGCAACGCAAATTTCAGAAAATCGTCTTTTTTCTACACTTCTCGCTGATCGCCAGTATTCAACATTCTCGTTCCCTGGCTCTAACAGGAAATGCGATGTCTTGTAGGCTCCGCCTCCTGTTTCCAAAAACCGGAATGTTTTTTTCCAGAGAATTGGCAGGCGGAGCCTGCTCGACATTGGGTTGCGCAGCGAAGCCATCGTTATCCTACATATCTTTTTTAAGACCCCTGCCAGCTTGCCTGCAATGGCGTGGATTTAGTGAGCCGACGGCGCTAGCCGCGGGCATCGCGTCCGTTAGAGCCCTGTAAGGCCCGAGTCTAGCGCCTACGGCTCACTCAGATTGCTTAAGTCCACGCCATTCCAGCTTGCCTGGCAGGTGAATCGGATCACAACCAGACAACGAAGTCTTCCCATCCGACTTCAATTTTCCAGCTTGCGACGCTTTCAGCGTCGCAAGCTGGAAAATTGCGATGTCTAGGCGATGAGA
>JAYVSE010000165.1:0-18951 GCA_043775635.1 Planctomycetaceae bacterium
GTCGCCTTTCGCTCCGCGAAAGAGCGCTCTTTCGCGGAGCGAAAGGCGACACAGAAGACACTCAGCGTCGCAACCTTAAGGCTCGTTTCGGACCTTACATCGTGGTTTATGGATTCAGAACCAATGTCAGCGTGACAATTCGATCGTCGCCGCTATCGTGTGAGTTTCACCCGGATTCAGCTCGACAGAATTTGCTGCAACATTCGCTGATTCAATGCAAACCATCTCCTTCCATTCGTCGTCACCGAAATCGGCCATTTTCGCACTTTTCGCGATCCCTGGGTTCCATACGATCGTGGACTTCGAATTTGATTTAGAAACGGTGATCACTCGCTCGAATCCTTGGTCTCGTAGTGTGCAGGTTGCGGACGTATCGAGATAAACGCGATCGCACTCGCCATCAAAACAGATCGCAGCACCCGACGCGGGTTTCAACTTTGCACCGTCAACTTTATCGATGAACGCGGTCGATTCCAGGCCTTCAATCGCGACGTTACGGATGTCGCTGATCGTTAGGTACGTGTGTAGTGCCGCTTCATACCTCGCCGGGTTGCTAGCATTGCTGAGCAGGTTTACTTGCAATGACATTTTTAAGTTCTGTCCAAAGCTGACGACGAACGCCACAGAAAATTCTTCTATCGTTGTTTGCAATTCAAGCGTAACGCTTCCGTCTGGGGACGCGGTTGCGGATGCGAGTTGCCACGGCTTCGTACGAGCAAATCCATGACTGGGGGCTTTGGAATCGGAGGCATGCGGACCAAACCAGGGAAAACAGATGGGAACACCCCCACGAATCGCCTTGCCCGTTTCGTACAGCGACTGTTTGCTCATCCACAATACCGGCTTTTGACCAGGCAACTGAAAGCTGGTGACATGAGCGCCGTGAAGATAGACTTCACCCGTCGAAAAGGGTGTTGAAATGACCGCCTTGGTCATAGAACCGTGTCCGGGTTCGAATAGAAGACCATGGCAAGAAAACCGGGCACGGAGTTCATCGATGGTTTGTTGCACTCTATAGCTTCCGGGCACCCACTAACTCTTCACGCTGCTTCAATGGCCGCAGATCGTCGCGACGGTCCATTGGGTCATCTTCCCAACCGATTTCACGGCGAGAAATCGAGCTTCCGGACTCATTCATAAATGGACCTCGAGAGTCAACGCTTGTTTGCTTCAACAGCAGACCTCGCAATACGGCTTGCCCAACGCCAATTGCCAACGCGAGTGCAGTGGCGAGGACTAGCAAGATGATTCGCTTGGGAGACGATTTCTTGAGCGACAAGGTCGCTGGTTGAACGATCGAAATTTCGCTTAAGAATTTCGTGTCCAGGTCATTGATCTGCCTGGCGGTTGCTCGCGACGCAGCCGATCGCAAATACTCGGACTCCGCCAGCGACGCTTCCCATGTCAGTTGATTCAGTTCAACTTCATCTTGATTCAGTGTCGCCATTTCATTTGTCAGCACGTCGATCTGACCAGTAAGCGACTCGCGTTTATTTTTCGTTCCAGCGAGTTTTGCGGTCGTTGCTTTCAACGAAAGCACTAGCTGCTGGCGAATTGGATTCACGGATTCACGTGTCTGAGGCTTGTCGCCATCTTCGGTCTTCGCAATGCCCTTGGCAGCTTCCAATTGTGACCGCACGGCAACTAGCTTGGGATGGTCTTCGCTCAACTTCGAGGCTAGATCCTCAAACGTAACCTCAAGGTCATAAAGACGCTGACGCATTGCACTACCCGCAACGTTTGGAATGCCGCGAGTAATGTCAGTATCGATGTGTTCTGGAAGTCCTTCGATTTGTGATTGAAGGCTAGCGATTTCTGATTCGACTGCGGCAAGTTCATTGTCCGTTGTGAGCAGCGATACCTTCACGTTGCTGATCGCCGTTCCTAGAGCAAGCTTCGCGGCCGTCAGGTCAACAATGCCGCGCTGTGTCTTCGCATCGCGAAGCGATTCTTGTGAATCGGTCGCTCGTTGACGAGCCGAGATAGCTTGCGATTCGAAGAAGTCCAAGGAGCCGACTGACTGGTGCGATTCGACGTGAAACTTTTGATATTCATTTGCATAAGCCCGAATGATGTCGCGGGAAAGGAACGGATCTCCCGAACGGGCTCCAATGGTGATCGTATACGCTTCCTTGGGCGATGCGATGGATACGCTACCCATTAACGCTTCGCATGCTTCTTCAATTTCGATTTGCTCGTCGACTTCGCTTCCCGATAGGTCGCCTTGAGGTTGCTCTGGTTTCTTGGGTAGCAATTTCGCAGTTACAGACGCGATCGATTCTTGCAAAATACCTTGCGGGGCAAGAATTCTATCTGCACCAACCACGTTGACGACTCGCTCGGCGAGCTCTCGGCCGGCAAGAAGTTCTCGCACGGAGTTCACTTGGGATAACCGGCTCTCTTGCAGAGAAACCGTCTGGGACAAATTTGCCGTTGGGTCGATCGATACCGCACCACGACCGAGGCGAACGAGCAACTGCGCAGACGAATCGTATTTGACAGGCACCAAAAAGACGAGTCCAACGAACAACGGCAAAAGTACCATGCTCATCAGAGTGGCCGACCAGCGGTAGCCCCAGGTCCCGGACAACAGATCCGTGAGCCGGATCGCGTTGGAATTTTCGATCGAACTGCGGTCGGAAAGCGATATAGAGCGTTGCACGAGCGATCCCCGTTAAAAAACGAACAGCTAAATTTGCCGAATGCTAATAGTAGTCAAAATTTCGCGCAGGGAAACCATTTGTGTGCTAGCGTTAAAGTTTACCCACATCGAAAGTGCTGGTTTTTCCCGTTATTCTGCTGTTTACGCCCTCGCGATAGGTCCAAAAGTTAAATTTCTGCGCCAGGACATTCCGGTGCGGCCTGAGACACGGCGCAAGTGGCGAAATATGGGGTAAGATTGACGACCTTCCATTTCCACTTGTTTCCGCACGATTTCCGTTCACGAAAAAGACCCCATGCTTCACGCCGTCATTATGGCTGGTGGTAGCGGCACTCGATTTTGGCCAGCTTCCCGCCGCGATACCCCCAAGCAACTGCTGTCGTTTACTGGCGAAAGAACGATGATCCAGGACACGGCCCACCGATTGGGCGACATGCTTCCGCCAGAAAGATGCATGGTGGTGACGAATGCAAGGCTGGTCGATGCGATCAAGCAGCAGTTGCCAACGGCAACAGTCGTCGGCGAACCATGCAAACGCGACACAGCGCCCTGCGTCGGATTGGCGGCAGCGATCATTGCTGCCAGTGACCCCGACGCAATCATGTTAGTCATGCCTGCGGACCACGTCATCGCAACCGAAGCGCAGTTCCAGGCTGCGATTCAAACGGGAGTTGGATTGATCGAAGCGGATTCGCAGCGAATCGTCACTTTTGGAATCAAGCCGACCTATCCCGCGGAATCATTCGGCTATGTCCAACGCGGTTCAGCGATTGGACTTGATGGTGTGAATGCCTTTGACGTGACTCGCTTTCGCGAGAAGCCGAACTTGACGATGGCGCGCGAGTATTGCGAATCAGGCACATTTTATTGGAACAGCGGTATTTTTCTGTGGCGCGCATCACTGATTCTTGAGTTATTACGAAAGCATGAGCCAGAGATGGCATCGCATATCGATGCCATCGCGGCGACCGTGGGAACTGCTCAGTTTGAGAGCGTATTACAAACGCGATTTGCCAAAATCATCGGCAAGTCAATCGACTATGCCGTTATGGAGCGACATGACAACGTTGCTGTCATCGAAGCATCATTCCTATGGGACGATGTTGGTAGTTGGCAAGCGATTGCTCGGCTAAGTTCGCCTGATGCCAATGGAAACTCGGTTCGCGGACTGCATGTCGGAATCGACACCAAGAATTCGATCATCTATGGCAGTCATAACCATGCGATCGTAACCATCGATATCGATGACCTTGTCGTTGTGCATACAAATAACGCCACACTTGTCGCCCCGAAACGATCTGAAGAGCGCGTTCGCGAAGCTGTCAAGGAACTGGAGACTCGCGGTTTGGATGCATTTCTATAATCCCACCGATCGGCAGGACCTTTCCTACTGCTGCGGGCCTTACTGCACTCGATTTCACCACGTTGACGCAGGTTCGCCACAACTTACGCTCGTTTGCTGACGAATAATGGTGAGGACAGGCCGCGAATGCTGGGGCAGATTTGCGTCCGTTCCGAAAAGATGATCATTTTCGGTTAAAGTGGGGCAAACTTACCGAAATGACCAATTGCCGACCCGCAGCAATCGCTTGGTTGCGGGTCGGTTTTTTTTCATTGTAGGCTCATCGTTGAACCCTTACAGGCAGCACTCTTTAGTCTATTGGACTTCGAAGATCACATTTCTCGCCGACATTGGCGCAGCGATTGCACTACGAACTTTTCCCAAAAGCTAAAGCCAGTTATTTAAGTGCTAGTCGTTCTTAAGATAGACAATCTATCCGAGCCTTCCCATGTCTGACAACCACAGAAGAATTTTTGTTGTTGACAAGGAATCCGACACTCTCTCATTGATCACTCGCGTACTCAACGCAGTCGGTTATGAGTGCCATTGCTTCCAGTCGATTCATAATTTGCTTGAGTCTGCCACTGGCTTCATCGATTGCGTTATTACCGATCTTGATGAGTTTAACATTGCTGGAAGTGACCTACTAAAGTTTTTCACCGGAGGCGGATTGGAATCGCCAGTGGTCGTGTTGGCAAAGGATGTGGATGTCTCAACAGCCGTTCGTGTGATGGAGGAAGGAGCAGTGACATTGATTGAGAAACCTTTCAATGAACAGCAACTCATGAGGGCCGTTCGTCGAGCGTTCGACGTTGTCGATGGTCAACTTGCTCAACACCGCGAAGCCCATGCCAACCGATCGCGTTTTAACTTGCTCAATGAAAAAGAGATCGAGGTAATGCGACAAATGGTCGCCGGAACATCAAACAAAGCGATGGCAATACAGCTTTCCATGAGCACTCGAACTCTCGACCGTCGCCGTCGAGCAGTGATGGACACGATGCGTGTGAACTCAGTTGCTGAACTAGCAGCAAAAGCGGAACGAAATCGCCTTTTTTCTTAGCTCATCCGACGGAATCGTGCGCAGGTATGCGGAAGTGTTTTTTAGGCTTTGCGTACTTTCAGTTCGTACTCTTGCTCAATGAAATGGTGCAACGCTTCGTGACGTAGGACTCTCAAGGATTTTCGAAAAAGTACCCCCGGCAGGGCTCGAACCTGCGACCGTGCGATTAGAAATCGCATGCTCTATCCAACTGAGCTACGAGGGCTTTCGCTTTGTTCGCATAGCGTCTACGCAACCAGCGCCGCGAGAGCAGCTTTTTCAACGGCATCGGCGGTGATGTTGAACTTTGCATAGACTTTTTCAAACGGGCCACTGGCTCCAAAACCTGCCATGCCGACGAAGCGTCCATGAAGTCCTAGATATCGGTCCCAACTCATGCGAATTCCAGCTTCACAGGCAACTCGGGCCGTGACTGACGGAGGCAAGACTTCGTCTTGGTACGCCTGCGGTTGATCAGCGAACAAGTCGATGCACGGCATGCTCACCACGCGTGCTTTGATGCCCGCTGCCACCAATTTTTCGTACGCGGCCATGCACAGACAAAGCTCACTGCCACTGCCCATCAAAATCACATCTGGCTTGGCGATTCCACCGGCAAGAATGTAGCCACCTTGCGCACAACCCGACGCGGGCGCGAACGTCGTGCGATCGTAGGTTGGCATGTTTTGCCGTGACAGCACGAACGCGGCTGGATGGTGGGTGTCCTGCAGTGCCGTTCGGTAGCACTCGGCAACTTCATTCGCATCTCCGGGGCGATAGACGTACATGCCAGGAATCGCGCGCAATGCTGACAAGTGTTCGACCGGTTGGTGTGTAGGGCCGTCTTCGCCGACCCCGATACTGTCGTGAGTAAGCACGTAAATCACAGGCTGATGCATGATGCTGCTCAAACGCATCGCACCTCGCATGTAGTCGGTGAAGACGAAGAACGTAGCTCCGAAAACTCGCAAGCCGGTAAGCGACATGCCGTTGCAAATCCCTGCCATGCCATGTTCGCGAATGCCGAAGTGCAAGTTGCGTCCGCCGAATTTTCCAGGCAGGAAATCGCCGGCACCTTCGAAGTCAAGGTTGGTTTTGGTGCTGGGGGCAAGGTCAGCCGATCCGCCGATCATGAATGGAAAATTCTTGGCGATCGCGTTGAGCACCTTGCCACCGCTATTTCGCGTTGCATCCCCTTTTTCGCTGGCTGGGAAGACAGGAATATCTTTGTCCCAACCGGCGGGCAGTTTGCCAGCGAACATCGATTCCAGTTCTGCTGCTTTGTCTGCGTATGCCACCTTGTAAGAGTCCCATACCATTTGCCAGTCGTCGTATGCCTGTTTGCCACGGGCACCGATATTTTCGGCGAAATGTTCCATTACACCATCAGGAATATAGAACTTCTGGTCCTTGGGCAGCCCATAGGATTCTTTTGCCAATGCGATCTCGTCCCAGCCCAGTGGTGCACCGTGAGCGTGGTGAGTGTTTTGTTTGTTCGGCGCACCGTAACCGATGATGCTTTTGACGACAATCAAAGTAGGGCGGTCTGTACAAGCTTTAAACGCCTCGATGGCTTCGGCCAGTGCAACGGTATCATTTGCATCGTCGACATGCAGCACTTGCCAGCCAAGTCCTTTGAACTTCTGGCCCATGTTTTCGCTGAACGCCAGCGACGTATTGCCTTCAATGGTGATCTTATTGTCATCATACACCCACAACAGATTATGCAGCCCGAGGTGCCCCGCCACCGAAGCGGCTTCGGTAGAAATCCCTTCCATCAAGTCGCCATCGCTGCACAACGTATAGATGTTGTAATCGAACAGCTTGTGCTTGCTGGTGTTGTATCGTTCTGCCAACCATAACTGTGCCATCGCCATCCCAACGGAGTTGCTGACACCAGCACCCAGTGGACCCGTCGTGGTTTCGATCCCTGCGGCTTCTTTGAATTCGGGGTGACCAGCGCAGACGCTGCCGATTTGTCGGAACGTCTTGATGGCGTCGAGAGAAATGGATGGTTCATTCGTGGGATTACCAGCCTTATCGACCGCTTTGACACCGGTTAGATGCAGCATTGAATAAAGCAACATCGAGGCGTGACCGCAGGACAGTACGAAGCGATCACGACCTGGCCAAGTCGGATGCGCAGGGTCGTACTTCATCGCGTGATTGAAGATTTGGTAGGCTACCGGGGCTAGAGCCATTGGAGTGCCAGGGTGACCGCTATTCGCGGTCTGCACTGCATCCATGCTGAGGCTTCGAATGGTGTCAATGGCCGTTGTTTGCATGTCCGTGGTCGCGACGCTCATCGTTTTGATCCCGTGTGTGAATGCCCACCTGAGGATGGGTTGACAAAATACGTTTACGTTCTGCAAAGCGTAATGCTCTCGCTAGCCTCCTGGAAGGGCACTTAGAAAGGCGGCTAAATCGGGCACTTCTCAGCGAACAGAATTTTCTGCATCTTTTGTCTTCTGTGCTTTCGGCGTCAACGGCAGCCGTGCCAGTATTGGGCGATTGGTAACTGCGGGTAACGTACAACTGGGCCGCACGCTCAAAGTCGTGACGTTCAGGATTCGATATAACGTCGGAGCCGGTGCTAACAACGTGACACTTACCCGAACCGCATGACGCTGACGGTCAAGCAATTCTTTTTGCAGCGACAACTGGCTGCGCTTCGTTGCCAGCCAGCCGACCAGCAACATTCAGCCAGCGTCGTTGTCGATAGCGATAAAAACATTGAACGAAAAGGGCAACAGGGATCGTAAGGATGCCGGCATTGACCTCAATTTCGTCGGTATAGAGAGCCGTGTTGTCATCAACGACTTCAACACGAACGAGGTGATCCCACTTGCGAATCATGGAATCTCGCTCGCGTGATTGCAGTTCTTTTTTTGCGTGATCGATCCGCTCAAATAAAATCACGTGGGGGCTAATCGAAAACAAGCCAAACAGCCGACAGCGGATACAAACAGACGATCCCTGTTTCCAACGTAGAGGAATCGCCTTAGGAGAGATCGGTGTGAAAGCAATGACGGGCCACGTCACTTCAATCAACAGGGATGATTTCTGCAGCTCGTTCCAAACTAACTCTGCGGAACACGGCAGCAGACTTTTGACGATAACTTTCATAACGATCTCACTGAATTGATTTTGAGTTGGCAAGGGCGAACTCATTCATCAGCGGCAGACGATCGCATTTGTTTCGAAAAATTCTACACTTCTCGGTATCGTTCAGGTTCGGAAACCGTTTTCGCAAGTTCATCTTGCTAGCAAACCATTTCGCTTGCCCCACTCAAGCCACGCGCGAGCAGATGCCTCGATATCGCCCGCGTCCTGCTTCGGAACGGGATTTTCACCCGTAATTGCTTCCAACGCCCAGAACCAAATTTATATGGCAGTGCCAGTTTCTACGACTTGCAGCTTGGCAAAGTGTGATGCTCCGTCAGCGGTTCAAACGCCGAATAAGACAGTGTGGGATCAAATTGGCAGCACTCGTACTCGCCATCTCGATTCGTCAACCACGACGAAAGCACCACCGGCCAAATCGGTTTCGTGTTGTTTTAATGCCGCCACGACGGTCGTCGCCATGTGATCGGGCATTGTGTTTTGGCTTCGGACTTGGATTACACTTGGCCCCGATGAATGCGCCAATGCGAGCATCGTCCCGAAGTCGAGGTCATGCTTGGACAATTCGCTGACCCAATCGGGCGACAAGTTCATATCGATCAAAATCTGGACGCTCATGCGGTCGCCAGCGGTACGTCACGTTCTTCCATTCGCCACGCCGCTTAGGCCAAGCATTGATCGATGTCTTCTGCTTCGAGGTACGGGTACGCTTTGAGAATTTCGTCTCGAGAGCGTCTCGACGCCAGCAGTCCGAGTACCATTGCCACAGTTACACGCTGCCCGCGAATACACGGCTTGCCGCCCATCACGGTCGAGTCAAAGGTGATTCGATCAATTTTTGCCATTGGTGGATTCCTAATATCATCAGCGAACGCTTCGGGACACCTCGGTCGCGGCGAGTGTTTGCCCAGTTCTAAAATGTCAATGCCGCGATTTATCGTCAACCGCACATCCTTAATCTTGACCTGAGCGGGAGCCCGTGTCCAGATCTGAGTTCAGGTATAAGAAGACACTGTGCAGCGTTTTTTTCGCGGTATTCGTCAACATTCAAATGGTGCCATTCATGGTAATGGCATTGCGATGGGCGTGACTGATCATCTTTATCCGAGGCCCCTAACTATATCTAAGTCCGACACGTGTCCGACGCTTGCTCAGTCGCTGAAGGTTGTTAAGCTATGAAATACGGTGATCCGCCATTGCAGTGGCTTATCCAAAATGAGATCGCATTGCTTCATCGCCATCGAAGATTGCAGCGATAACTAAACTATTGTTGATTAGCCATTTTTTAGGATTTCGTTAATGATATTAACAGCTCGACTTGGGAAAACTATCCTTCTCCCCATCGCTTGTATAATCGCCTTTTGCGATCGAACGAGCGCCCAACCATTCGATGGCATCGTAAGCGACTCGAATTCAATCGTTGGAAAGCAAATCAAAATTCAACGGTTACGTGGACCCGTGATGGAAGGAGAGATTTCGGATGTTCAACTACCGAAAACAGGGGAATACGATGTGCAATTTATAGGGGTACGTAACGGCAGTCGAATCAAGAAGATTAAGTCAAACGAAATTGTAAAGTTGCTGGTCGACGACAAACCAATGCACCTGCAAATGCACTTTCCTACCGGTCGCACAGTACTGATTGACGATACCTTAGCCAATGCAATTGCGGACCAGCGACTGCTAGGTCTCGAACGGACTCGCAGCCAACTCGTTGAAAATATCGCGTTCGAGACAGCTTCGCAGTCTGCGGTGGAGTTTGCTCGTTCGTCGGTTCGTCGCATGGATGCTGCCGCCGGCGTGACAATGGCAGATGGGGCGAAAGTGATTCTGATCACCGATTATCCTCCACCGCAGCGTGATCAATTATTGAAAATGCTGGATGGGACTATTCCCAAATTGAACTCAATCTTTGGTTTTAACGAACAAGATTTGGTACTACCAAGTAAGCTCATCATTGCGGCATTTCGAGTTCGCAAAAACTTAGCGACCTTTCAGTCGGAAATCGTAGGCAATAAAAATTACGGAACGATCCGAGCGTTCTTTCAGATTGTTGAGGAGCATCCCATTGTTAGCGTCGAAGACGATCGGTCAGCGCAGTATATGCTATGGCAAGCGGCTTGGGGACTGTCACAGGCATATTCTCAGTACGCTTATTCGGATGTTCAGATGCCAAGCTGGGTGCGAGTCGGTCTGAATCAGCATTGTGGCGACGTTCTTGTACCTGGGATCACCGATCATCCAAGCGAGTTACGCGAAATACAAACCGAGTTGAAGCTAGGCTCGTTAAATGGAATCATGCAAGCCGTGAATCTGCCAGGCAATCGTCAACTCGTCTGCAAGCTGCTGATCGCGCACCTTTATCGCCTCAGCCCCGGCAGCTTCGGTCAGTTTCTACACTATCTCAAACTCGGCATGAACTCCGAGCAAACGCTCGCTCTCACCTACGACATGAATGACACGAGGATCGCTCAATCATTTGGGGAAAGTATTTCACTCCCACTATTGATCCCGTACGTTTTAACGCCCATTTAGGACGGTCCGAAGGTGATCGTTGCGTCGATCGACCCTCTTCATGAGAATCCTGTCCAATGTGGGCTATCCTGATCGATTTGATCGACTGTCGACGGCATCAACTTAAATACTATGTAAAAGACGGCACGATTCTTACGTTCGTTTCGTGCTGTCTGGAAGCTGACTTCGGCGGCGTTCAATTTCATCAAATATTTTCTCAGCGGATGGCCTTGCTTCGAGTGGGATGTTGGCCATGTATTGTCGATCACCGAGTTGGTGAGCCTCTATGGCAGCAAACCATGGCAGCAAGGTAACGTCCGCTCCCTCACTCTTGAGCAGCTCGACTAATTTTTCACCGCACCCCAAATGCAATAAGACCGCAGAGGAACGAAACCAATCGTCACGTGAATCTGGCGGCAACCGTCCGTTCGTTTCTCGCAGGGCAGCACGGATTTCGTCAGCAGCGAGCCCCCAATTGTCATCGTAAGCAGCGAACAGAGCACGCTGTAAATGCTGCGTGTCACGCCAAGTCGTCAGGTCGTGGAGTTCACTCAGCAACTCAAGTGCCGCTCCGCTCTCGCTAAGTCGGTCGCGCAACAGGAACACGAGACTATGTCGAGGGGCGTCTAAGGTGGTGTCACACTCAAGTGCACGGCGCAAATATTTTTCCGCTTCCTCGATGCGATCAAGATAGTCCGCAAGCAAGTTGCCAAGACCGTTCCACGCGTGGGCATACAACGGATTAATTCGTAGGGCTTCGCGGTAGGCAGCCTCGGCGTCGGTGTACCTTTCAAAATAAGACTGTAGCAAGTTGCCGAGGTTGTTCCACGCGCCAGTATACTCAGGGTTGATTCCAACGGCTTCGCGGAAGGCAGCTTCGGATTCAGTGTACTTTCCTAAATGTGACTGTAGCAAGTTGCCGAGACCATTCAACGCGTACGCATCCACAGGGTTGATTCGTAGGGCTTCGCGGTAGGCAGCCTCGGCTTCGGCGTACCTTCCAAAATAACTCTGTAGCAAGTTGCCGAGATTGTTCCACGCCTGCGCATACTCCGGGTTGATTCTAATGGCCTCGCGGTAAGCAGCTTCCGCTTCCGAATGTCTCGCGAACTCGTCACCGAGATAGTATCCCCAGCTAAACCACTCGACGGACGTTGCCTTTTCCCCAGGAAGCAATTCCAATCGGCCAGCAAACTTTGCAAATACTGTGGCGGAAAGGTCCTTCAGCGCAGAACTGGTGGCGAATTTGCGAATCACACTGGCTTGCGATTTCGAGTTGGCCGCGTCAATGAGATGTCCAACATCGCGACTGTTGTTCCATGCGCTGAGGACATTGTTCCTTAGTCGTTCACCCAACCATGCCACCGCTTCTTCGCCGAATTGACTCTCTAGTTTTTTTTGCTCAGCCTGCAGTTGGTCTACAATGTTATTTAATTGCAGTGTCGACAGATTGGAACTGGCGAGAGCATTGCGATCAACTTGAACTTTTTCGCCTTTGCCGCCTGGGACCATCGACGGTGAACTTAGTACTAATGCGATGAATTCTTTGGGCGTAATCGAGCCCTCTTTCGGAACCACTGCGGCCAGCTTTTGCTTTAGTTCAGCGAATTCATAAACCTGAGGCGTGATCTCCTCTGGGTCAAGTAACTCGGCAATCTTGGAACGCACGCCTGACATTTGCTCGATAAGTTCCAATTGAGCTCTGCGTTCCAGCTCGACTGACTCAGGCTGGCCCTCGATGGCTTGAGCCAAGGCGATCGCATAACTGATGTTGCCGCGACTGAAGCTTTCGCGGCCCATCAATTCAAGGGCACTCCGAATACGTTCTTTCGGTGTGTGATATTCTTCTAGAAAACGCGCAAGACAAGATAAGCTTGATCGCTGCCGCCGAGTCGTGAAACGCATCAGATACCAAATATTGAAAAAACGCTCGGCAATCTGGTAACCCGTCTTCTTCCCAGGAAAAATCGGCGTTTCTTCAACGAGCCCTATTTCTCTTAATCGCCCCAGTTGAGAAGGCACACTGGCAGAGTTAACGCGGGCTACTTTCGCAATTCCGGCCTTGGTCATCGGTGCCCAGTTGCGAGCCAATGCACCGACGATGGTCTGGGCCTGTTCCGATAACTGGTCCAGACGCGACTGGTAAAGCGGCGTGACGACATCCAACAATGCGTCCAGATCTTCGTAAGCATCTTCGGAGAATCCGCCCGCGAATAACTCGAATAGCAACAATGCCGTTCGCGGATTTCCTCCCGTTAAATCCCGCAGCGCGGCAAGTCTCGGCATTTCCTGCGGGATGCGATTCACCAAATCGGTTCGCTGCAATGCATCGGCCAGATTCCGAAAGACGTCAGTTATTTCCTCTAGAGACAATGGATTCAGAACATGCGGCTTGAAACCTTCGTAGAAAGCGGCTCCGTAGTCTTCCGTCTTGTCGGGATAGATCGTGGAAGCTGCGATCAGAATCGGACCACCTCGTTTTGTAAAGTGTCCGCGTAGTATGTAGTCACTGTCGCGCAGCCTGGAGAGCAGCATGTTGAAATTGTCGATCAGCAACACTGGGCGGCGGTTCAATTTCTTCCATAGTTCGCGGAACGCTTCGAAGCACTGCTCACCAAATGTGATTTCATCGGTATCCATCATTTCCAATTTGCGAACGGTCACTTCAATTTCGCGCACCGTCACTGTATTATTTTCCCGCTCCATTGCATCCGCTACCGAGTCCAGACAGTTCAACCAAAATTTTGATAGGCGATCGACCTCGATATACTGCTCTTCAGGAAATGTCAGCGGTAGGAATTCCTGACGCAACGGTTCCGCAAGCAACTCCACGGCAATTCGCTGCAACAACAATGACTTACCCATCCCTCGTTGACCAACGATCAAGTGATGCTGCGGAACGCTATTGGGTTTATGCGCGCCAATGTCGCGCACGATAGAATCGAATAGCTTTTGTCGCGCAACAAAGGCGGCGCGAATTTCTTCGGAGTTAAGCCGATGCTGATTGAACGCCCTAATACGAAGCGGCTTGCCGAATTGATTTCGACTTAGTGTCATATTGGAAATTCTTGCTTCCAGAAGTCGCGAAGCAGGAATGACAGAAATCGCACTCGACCACCTTCTTCGAATACGTATCCATCATCAGCAAGTAGCTTCAGCAAATAACGTAGTTGCGATTGCAGTTCATCAGGATTCGCTTGCGGAGCCGCGGCAACTAATGTTCCGTGTAACTCAGTGCGCGTTGCGCCGCCAGTGGCGACTGCGACGTGAGTGAGGATCAATTGAGCGCGACGCCTTTCGTCGGCATCGAGCAGGTCCTTTAGCCGCGACGACCAATGTCCAAGATTCTTTGTACGCGCCGCAACTGCATAGGCCGTTGCGACATCTTGTACCGCCGGGTAGTTCGAACTGCGATTGTCTTCTGCAATCGACATCAGGGAATGAAACATTAACTGCAGATAGTAAGGGAGCAGCCAACCAACTTTCCGGAGGATCTCGTCGACAACATCATCGGTAAGCTCGCCGATTTCTGATTCCGCGTTTGCGAGGCGTTGTAATAGGCCTTTGGCGTCGTCGCTTGCAAAAGCACCGATGGTCATTTCTGTTAGGTCGTTAATGGATCCTTCAAGCTCATGTTTGTGCACGAATGAATCGAGTCCGATAGAACCGCACATGAGCCAAGGCAATTTAGATCCACATGCTTGCCGCACACTTCGCAACCAGTTCAGGATGCGTTGAACGCGTTTTTTACCATCTTCTCGTTGCAACAGACTGTGAAGAAAAATTGGCAACTCGTCCATTGAAAACAGAATTCGTTCGTCAGTTTTCGAAAGCCGTTTGATTTGGGCTCGCAATGGGTTCGCTGCTTCTTCCCAAGTAGTCTCGCTTTCCGAGACCTCAAGCTGTGCACCGGCCGCGGCAACCTTGGTTCCACGCAGCGCCGAACGGAATGCCCGAATACCGCTCTTGATGCTTTCGCCAACAGTTTTATCGAGTTGAACTTGTGATTCGCTAATCGCTTCGTTGATAAGCTGCAGGAAGCCAGCTTCGTCCTCGGCGTGCTGGACGTCGACGCTGACAACTTTCCAGCCATCTGCGGAGAGTAAGCGTTCAGTTTCCGCTACCACAGACGATTTTCCGACGCGACGAGGAGCCAAAATCAGGACGTGATTTCCATTTTTAATGGACCGTAGAAGTTCCTTAAGTTCTGACTGGCGGCCATGAAAATCGGCCCCAGAAACAGGGTTTCCCGTAATATTGCGCATTTTGTCTGACATTTGGCGTTTTCCTTTATTTCGCGTATCGATACATTGTTGCATCGATACAAACTTGCATCAAGTCCAGGCGTGGCCTTTTTTCAGAAGACGCAAATTAAAACTCGCGTTACCGCAATGGATCGTGCGAATGATTTCAGCAAGTCAACCGGGTTACTCAGCAATAACGTCCCGCTCAATGGACGGTTGCGATGAGCACTTCTCGCTTGCCACCGACGGGACCGCGGACGCGGTTGACGATAAAGCCAACGTCAGTGAGCGTGTCACGAACTTGACGACTGACACAATAACTTACCAAGCGACCCGATGGTGACAGGAGTCGTTGCATCGTCGTTAGCACGGCGGCACTCCAAAGCTCTGGGTTTGAATCGGGGCTGTAGGGATCGTAGTAGATGGCATCAAACGGTGGCTCTTTATCACCTTGCCACGCAACGGCATCGCCGACATGGACTGTCAGATGGCAAAAAGGGCCTACGAATCCTTGAAGCACTGATTCCGAGGCCGTTGAGCGAATAATTTGGCAGTATGACTCAACGAGCGACGCGTCGATACGTTGAAGTTTGTCCACAAGCTGCGCGACAACGCTCGCAGGTGCGAGGTTGTTTTCCAGTGCAATGTAATCGAGTTGCGTTTGGTAGCGATTAGCACATTGTGCTGACATCAAACAGCCCAGGCCGCTGCCGAGACCAACTTCCAAGACTCGGCATCGCTGCTGCTTTTCAAGCCGTTCAGCAACGCCGCTATTTTGCAAATAGACATGCGCCGTTTCGGCGATGGCACCGCAACCACTGTGCATGGAGTCACCCGTGACCCGGTCAACCAGCGTCGAACTTCCGTCGTCGGTCATCCGGATCATCCAACGCGGATCCACGGTGGCAAACGTTTCTCGGTCGGGAATTGTCATCCCTAAACCACCGCAGCGTTGGGAAGATGCAAGCCACGAGCCAGTATTGCAACCGCCTCCGCAATCCTCGTCCGCGCGGTTTCGTTTAACGGGCTAACCAGTGGCAGTAGCGGTCCCGTTTTGGCAATGCCTGCGATCGAAACGGCTTCGTGCAGTACACGGATCGGATTGATTTCGTTACGTAGATTTTCCAGCGGCAAGAAGTATCGCCGTATGGCTTCTGCTTCGTCCCATCGACCCGCTTGAATTGCGTTTAGCAAATGTTGACTGGGTTGAGGCTGCACACAAACACAACCGCTAGTGAACCCTCCGACGCCGAAATCACGCAAATGAATGATGGCCGGTTGCTCTCCAATGCCGCTGATGATGCGTTCGGCAGGGAACACATCAAGTACCTCACGCAGGTAATCGTCTTTCAACGGGTCATCCAGCACGACTGCATACTTGATCCACGAAATTGCACCGTCGGCTTCCAATCGCTGGATCAAATCCACCGGCAGCCAACGATTGAACTTGAGATAAACGACTAATGGACGCCCCAGTCGCTCAGCCGCAACACGAATGCCGGATGCGATCCCTGCAGGGTCGGTGATGTCTCGTTGTGGCAACACCATCACGGTCGGAAATTCGAAGTCGGCAAGAACCTCGACTTGGTCCATCATCATGCCGAATGCAGGTCCGATGGAAGGGACGATGCTTGTCTTGTCATCGGCAATGTCAACCAACATCGACAGCAAAGATGCATACTCGCTGGGGCGAACATGATAGAACAAAGCATTTCCACCATATAGCAAATGCGAAACACCGCCAGCGCGAATGTGCTGGACGATTTTTGCATTTTCAATTCGGTCAAGTTTCCCATCCGCAGTTCGTGCAAGCGGAGGAACCGCAATCACGCTTTCAGACAAACGCGACGCTGAGGGGAGAGTTTTGTCCATGGTGGTTAAACATTAATCCAATTCGCTAAATCGCTCCGCCGATTGCAGCGACAAACTTTGTGAAGCAATGATCATTAGCACAGTGACCTGCGGAGTGGCCAACAAAAAACGAATTGTCCGTTCAAGGCGATAGATTACTTGAGGATGTTTGCCAAGATAAGGCGGCAGATTGGAAAGCTAAATGGTAGGGCCCGAGGGTAGGCGGATGAAAATCAATTGCTTTCGGTGTTTCGGGCTATGTAGGGAATTCGCCAGTCCTACGTCAATTTTACAGTCCGCGATAATTGTGAATTGAAAATTGAAAATTGAAAATTGAAAATTGTAAAATGATACGGAAACAAGTCCTACTTTAATGACGAATTTGCAATGTTCATTTTGCAATTTGCGATCCGCCCTTCGGTTGGCTCCGATATTAACGTCGATATCGAGCGTCGATGCATGCCGCGTGCGTTCTTGCGACTTCGGCTCGGGCGGGTTGGTCGGCATCGACTGCGGCGTCGGCTAATTGATCCAGTAAATCGCGATATCGACTGATCGAATCACAACCTACGTCCCAGCCAGCGCGATAGATGGTCTGGTAACGATCTTGGTGAGTGAGCCCACCCACAGAAAGCTGGTCAAGCCAATAGTTAACAACCTGCTCGCGCCAGTTCAGACGGTCGGCTTGACAAAGAGCGTTCACGTACCGCGCATCCACTCGGTGCTCTTGACCGATTTCAAGCAATCTTGCGATTGAAAATTTAGCGATTCGCTCGCTGTCAAAGTGTGTTTTGAACCGAACCGTTTGATCCGAAAATACAGATGTTTTTACAGCGATTGAGTAGTGCCTTGCCGCAAGTTCCATATCACCAATGCGCTGTGCAGCCCAACCCAAGCAATCGTGTACCCAACCCAAATCGTCACGTTCGCTGGATAGCTCAGTACAAACTCTTTCAACGGTTTCCCAGTCTTGATGAAACAGCCGATCGCCTGATCCGCCCCACAGCTTTGCCAAAGTCTCCCGTGCAACCGGTGGTATACTTGAAGTATCAAACATCCACTTGGCGATGTCTTTGTCCCATGAGACGCCGAGTAATTCTGCATCGCTTGGCTTGATGCGCACCCGGAGCTCGTTGTCTAGTGCCGCTAACACTGCATCACATCGAACCGCATCGACGGCAATCTTATTTCGCATCAGTTCGCTGGCCACTCGCGACGGTGGCGCTGCAATATCGAGCACCGCAGCAACTTCAGAAGGAAGATGGCGCAGTGCCCAAGCGACAAGCGACCCTGAAATCATCGCTTGATGTTCAAACGGTGCCCGCTCGGCTGGTACCGCATGCAATTGCCTGCGCCCCGGTAAGCGATCAGCGAGAGTATCGAAAATGATCGCTTCCGCAAGGCGATTTCCATAGGGTAAATGATCGCCTCCGCCGTGATACCAGTAAACAATTTCATCGATCGTGCCGTGTTCGGATATCCTCCCGCAAAGCCAATCGCCAAGCCCGTTGCCCACGAGGGGCAATACGTCAGGCGGCATGAACCCGGGCCAGATGCAATCGGGAGCATCGGTCAAAAGTTCTTCTGGGTGCGCGGGTTCGCAAAATTCGCTCTGGCCAAAACTCTCGCAAACGCCAGAGTCAAACCAGTCGACTAAGTCCGCAGAAAGGTCGAGGTGGTAACGAGCGGCAATCGCTTGTGACCAACCTGATGCGCCAGCGGATGAGTAATTTTCGGCCAAAGATTGTTGCGGTGCAGTCTTGGTGTTCAAAACAGGAATCCAACGTTCCAGAGGGTGAGCGAATGCGGAAACATAGCTTTCCACTCGCCCCCTTTAAGATTAACTACTGAAATCATTCGGCGGCAATGGCTATTGCTGTCGTCAGAACCGTTATCCGTGACGAAATCGGAATCCATAGGGGTGGATTTAAGCTCTCCATCGAGCTCGTCTCGATGGAAGCTAGGCTGACTGGCTAGAAGTCGAGGTTCCCAGCGCGTCTGTCTGGACCTTGTTTTCGTTCGCTGTTAGCTAACGAAAACAAGGTCCAGACAGAATCAAGTGTTGCCAAGCATGTGCTAGCCAATCAGTCTTTGGTCCACCGGTACGAGGAAGCTGCTTAAAAATGGTTCAACGACAAATGATGTGCGCGGAATTGACCGGAAGGTTTTTTAA
>JAYVSE010000166.1:0-14525 GCA_043775635.1 Planctomycetaceae bacterium
AGCCAACGGCTACTGCCCAATCGCAAGACAGCACGCTCGTACCCTCGCGTGGCGCATCCACGTCGACCCAAGACAACCAAATTCCAAAAGTCACTTCGCGGAAAAAAGAAGGACACGCCAGAAGAATTACCCCCAGATCAGCCATAAAGTAAGTGGCATTGGGGCTATCGCCTTGCCGCTCACGATTGAAAAAAGCACGGCAAATAACGATGTTTTATCCGCTAGTTGGACATCGCCAACTAGTCACAGAGTCTAAAATTGCGCTACACTGCCAGATACTAGGTCAACCATTTGATTGCAAAAAAACCCGCAATCCCGATGGCAAAGAGTCCGAGAGTAATCATTTCGAAATACTTTTCTAAGAGCGACTTTGCTTGCTCGCCAAAAAAGTAAATCATGGTCGCGACGAGAAAAAACCGTAAGCTGCGACCAATTAAGCTTGCGAAAACAAGCGTTTTCAATGAAATATTAAACACACCGGCGGCAATGGTAAAAACCTTGAACGGAATGGGCGTGAACGCAGCTCCGAAAATCGCCAGGAAAGCGTTTTGTTCATACTTTAGTTTTACCTTGTCGAATGTTTCCTGAGTGAATCCAGGGACATAGGTGTAGAAAAATCCGGACATTCCATCCCATAGAAAAGCACCGATATACCAGCCCGCAACACCACCAGCCACCGAAGCTACCGAACTTACGGCCGCGTAATAGAAAGACAGTCGCGGACGGCTGACCGAAAGTGCAATCTGAAGAACGTCGGGTGGGATCGGGAAGAAAGAGCTCTCGGCAAAAGAGATCATCGCTAGTGCTGGTGTGCCGTAGCGCGTATCTGCCCAGTGAAGTACCCAGCGATAAAGCCGCCGGACAAAGTTTTCTTTACCGACCGGCTTGGAATTTTCAGCGTTTAACGCGGACATGTGGACAGGCTCAATTGCATGGTGAGACTTTGAAATGGATTGTAGAACAATTGTCCTCAATTGTACCGTAGGTGCGCTCGATCCAGGGTATCAAACAATTGAGGACAATTGTTCCACAATGAGCGGCTTCGCCGCTCAAAAAGTGCGAAACTCGAACTTTGCATACGTCAGGAAAAATATTTCGATATGGCTGAAGCACGTTCGTGGCATGACGACCAACGCGAAATTGCGTTATCCTCTCGTTATTATCGAATCAATAGGTATACAAACTTAGGTGTTGAAGCGGTGAGTTCTCTCGATGCTGCCGAAGATAACGCTTATGCAGATTGGACTTCGATCAGCGGTGGCGTTGACGGAATCGCCTTTTTAGCAACTTGTCGGCAATCCGGCAGCGTTGTCGAATTACGCGTGGTGCGTCCGATTGCCGCAAATCGGGAAAGCGCAGCTCAGCTTCGCCGTCGAGTACGTTTGGTTGAATTGTGTGCGACGGCACTGATTCGGCGGGTAATGAAGGTTCGGCTGGATGACAGCTTGCCGTTGATTGTGGTGGAGCGACCGTGCCTCGCTGATCTCGGCGAGCAATCTCTGGCTGCAGCGATAGAAACAGGGCATGCTTGGGATCGCGTGAGTTCAGCGCGGGAGGTCATTGCGGCGTTGCGAGTTGCGCATCGACTTGGATTGTCTCACGGACACCTGTCAGCAGATGACATTATTCTCGGCAGTGACGGCCATCTGCGACTCGATTTTACGGCGCTGAATGTCAACAGTGAATGGCCATCGGGGGACTCGACATGGACGTTTGCGACTGCCAATGGCCGTAGCGAGCTCGGTGATCTTGTCGACTTGAAATCGCTGCTTCGCCAACTGCTCAGCGACGACAAAGTGGACCTTTCCAAATTGCAACCGCGCTTTCGCGCGGCACTTCGCAGCATGCTTCGTTCGAACCACAGTGACGAAGGCACTGCGCCAAGCCTCGCCCAGTGGGAAGAAGTTCTGGGGCCTGGCCGGGTCGCACCGTTGCTCGATGATCCGCACGGAACCATGGAAGCACCAGCGAAGAATCCTGCCGCTGATCGACCGTCATTGGATGCAACCGGTGAGATGCAGCCGGGAAGTATTACCACCGATCCCACGCTATTTGGAGCCAATGGTCCGCTCGCCGCGAGGCCATTGCTTGAGCCTGGGATGATGCTTGGCCGATATCGATTAGACGCGAAGCTTGGCCAAGGCGCGATGGGGATCGTGTTTCGCGGCACCGACCTAGCGGACGAGTCACAAGTTGCGATCAAAGTACTGTGGCCCAGCGGCAAAGACTCGCCACAATCGATCCGGCGATTTCAAAAGGAAGCGAGACTATTAGCGGGTGTACAGAATGACTATGTCACGCGATTGCACGAAGTCGGAGAAGACGCTGGATTTCATTTCATCGCGATGGAGTATGTTGAAGGCACGACGCTTAAACACTGGCTTGCGGAGTCAGGTGCACTGGACGAGAAAACCGCACTTTCAGTCATCAGTGACATCGCTCGAGCGTTGGTCCACGCTCATGCGAAAGGAATTGTGCATCGTGACATCAAGCCGGAAAATGTGCTGCTTCAAAATATCGATGCCAACGCCAGCGGTTTGCTTTCTAAGCGAGTCAAGTTATCGGACTTCGGGATCGCGAGGCAAATCGATCAATCGGCTTCGCTGGATGTTACACAAGCAGGTACGCTCTTAGGTACGCCGCGCTATATGTCCCCCGAGCAATGCCGCGGAACCAAAGAGATTGGTCCACAAGCCGACGTTTATTCGTTGGGTATAACGCTTTATGAGATGCTTGTCGGTGCACCGCCGTTTGATGCCGACGATGCACTTAAGCTGGTCGCAATGCACTGCTTTGACCCCGCACCTGGGATTCAAAAAAAAGTTTCAACGGTCAGCGATTTGACCTCCCAAATCGTTGCTCGCGCGCTTGCGAAAGAACCTGGTGATCGCTTTGCCGATGCGGCGCAAATGCTTGCCAGTGTGCAACGTGTGCTTCGTGGTGAGATCAGCGAATTCGAAATGCACCCCAGGTTACCAAAGCATGACCCTGCCAAACTTTGGCAAAAAACATTTACTTGGGACTTGGAAAGCTCATCGACTCAGCTTTGGCCGTATGTTTCTAACACCGAACGACTGAATCGCGCGATCGGACTGCCGGCGGTAACCTATCGTACCGAAAACGATCCTAAGATTGGGCTTCGTAAGTTTGGCTCTTTCAAGCTAAGTGGCGTCAGTGTGTCGTGGGAGGAGCATCCGTTCGAATGGATTGAAGGCTCACGTATGGGAATCTTAAGAGAATTTGATGCAGGGCCGTTCAAGTGGTTCATGAGTATCGTTGAACTAAAGCCACAGCCCGAAGGCGGCACGCGTCTTGAGCACCAGATTCGGATCGAACCACGAAACTGGGTTGGTCGCGTCATGACGACGATCGAAGCCGATTGGCGCGGCGGAAAAAATCTCGATCGCGTCTATAAACGTATTGACCAATCGATCCAAAAGAAGCTTGATCAAGGACAAGGCAGCGACGCATTCGAACCAGCGCAACCGCCGAAGAAGAATCAAAAGGAACGGATCGAGCAGCGCAGTGAGCGTTTGTTAGATCGCGGAGTTGATCCCGATATTGCTGCTAAATTGACGAACTTTATTGCGACGGCACCGCCGCAAGTCGTGGCGCAGATTCGCCCGCTTGCGCTGGCAACGCAACTCGAATTGAATAGCGACGATTGCTTGAATGCATGTTTGTATGCCGCAGCGGAAGGACTGTTGATGTTGCGATGGGAAATTCTTTGTCCGACTTGCCGAGTGTCTGCGTCAGCAGAATCGCTGTTGTCGTCGATCAAAGACCATACACACTGTGTAGCCTGTGATTATGATTTTCGCAGCGATCTCGGCGAATCGATCGAACTAGTGTTTCGGGCGCACCCTGAAGTTCGTGAAGTCGACGATGCGGTTTACTGCATCGCAGGCCCCGAGCATTCACCGCATGTCGCGGCACAAGTTCGACTCGAAGCGGGCGATCGGGTTGAACTGGAAGTCAAGCTTGCCGCCGGCGATTATCTGATTCGTGGCCCGCGTTTAGTCGGTCAACAACGGTTCAGAATAAGGTCGACTCCAGCACCGTCGTCGCTTGAAATTGCGTTATCGGAGCTTGGCACAACGGACTATACCCAGGTGCTTCGCGACGGTCGGCAGACGCTTGTGTTAACCAACGATCTGGATCATTTACAAGTCATGCGAATCGAGCGAATGATACCGCGTGAGGATGTGATCACCGCCAGTCGTGCTGCCACACTGGCCGTGTTTCGAGAGCTGTTCCCGGATCAAGTCATGGGGCAAAATAAACCGATTTCGGCCGATGAAGTGACGCTGGTCGCAACAGGCATTTTTGAGGTTGATGCGCTCTATGCAAGCCTGGGTGATCGTGAAGCCTATGATTTGATCGGGCGTCATTTGGAGGTGCTTCGAGCCTGCGTCGAATCTTACCGTGGCACCATCGCCAAGACCGTTGGCGAAGGTGTATTGGCAGCGTTTGCAGATTGTGAGCACGCCGTCGATGCGGCGCTGGCGATGCAAGCTGCGATCAACGAGGAGCCGGCACTGAGTTCGATTCGATTGAGCATCGGTGTAAACCGCGGTCGAACGCTGGTGGCAACGCAGAATCAACGGCTTGATTATTTCGGAGCGACGGCTCGCCTAGCCAGCGCCTTGCCCGATTTTGCGGCGGGAGATTTATTATTGACCGAGTCGGTATTTGGTGACCCACAAGTTCAACAGCGATTGCACAGTCGAGGTATCGAAAGCAAAATCGAAACCGTTCATCTGCTAGGACGACCCAATCAGGTTGTCCAGCGAGTTAGCTCTCCATCGAGCTCGTCTCGATGGAAGCCAGATTGACAGACTAGAAATTTAGTGGGATAGGCTTCCCGCCTGTCGCATTGAAAATGACAGGCTGGAAGCCATTCCCCCTTCAAAAATCGGACAGTTATTGATCGAACGACCCTTAGCTAACCGATGGGCGGATTGCAAATTGCAAAATGAACATTGCAAATTTGTAATTGAAGATGACCTGTTTTCTATTCATTTTACAATTTGAAATTTGAAATTTTCACTCGCTTGCGCGTTGTGCTGGTATTAGTTATGTAGCTCTCGGGTGCGCCTTTTCGTATACCGCGCGGAGATTCGCGGAGCTGACATGTGTGTAGATCTGCGTGGTCACCAAGCTTTTGTGGCCGAGCAATTCTTGGACACTGCGAATGTCAGCACCACGATCGAGTAAGTGCGTTGCAAAGCTGTGTCGCAACGTGTGCGGACTCGTGCGCCCATCTAGCTGCGATTCACCGATGTATTTTTCGAGCATACGTCCCACGCTGCGTGTGGTTAGTCGATTGCCAAACCGATTTACAAAGACAGCGGCTCCGCGTCCCTTGAGTTCCTCCTTGGGATGTCGTTCGCGAACCGTCTGGTATTCACGAATGGCTTTGAGTGCAAACGAACCCAAGGGGCTAATGCGTTCTTTGCGACCTTTACCACGAACACGAGCAATCTGTTCTTCAAAGTCGAGGTCACCGTCGCAAAGCCCAACGAGTTCGCTAACACGTAGACCGGCGCTGTACATCGTTTCAAGGATCGCACCGTCACGCAATCCCGCTGGGTCACGCTTACTTGGTGCGTTGAGTAAGCGGCCAACTTCATCACTGGTCAAGACATGCGGCAGTTTGCGCTGTCGCCGCGGATTGCGGAGCGGTTTGGCGGGATTATGCGTCGCTACGCCGTGTCGCTGGGCGAAGCGATAGAAGCTTCGCAGTGAAGCGAGCTTGCGCGAGATCGTCGTCCGCGCATAACCTGCTTCTTGAAGCGCTGCTTGGTAACCGCGAAGTGTTTGCGGCGAAAGTTCACCCGGTGTTGGGACCGCACCGGTCGATTGCTCAAGCCACTCGATCAACCCAAACAAGTCCTCGCGATACGCTTTGATCGTTAGGTCCGACGCGTTTCTTTCTGTCGCCAAATAGCGAAGGAATAGTGGAACGGTCTTTCGCATAGTCTAGTCTTGATCGAGTTAGGGACGGCTAGCGGGCTGTTGATTTAGTGAGCCGTACGCGCTCGCGTCGGGCCCTCCGGCAGGACACTTACCGTTGACGGCCCGTGGCTAGCGCCATCGGCTCACTAGAACGATGGAAACCCACTATAATAACGGCCCGCTAACGGCGGTCTGACATGGGAGTGCGATTGGATTGTTCGGTACGTACCGGATTCGGTACATCGTCATCTTGAGGGACCGCGTCACGAATTTTGCGGCTGAGCATCGCTGCGTCATACCACGAGAAGTCGAGTTCTGGGTCGGCGGCAAACCGTGCGAGCTGGCGAAGGGTCTCATCGCGATTGCCATCATCAAACAAAAATAGGAATCGCTCTTCGCCTTTGACCAATGCTAAGACGTTGATCTCTGTGTCCATTCTGGATTGGCCCGTTTGCTTGCACGACGCTGTTTGCCTAAGAGCCGGTAATTGCCCGGCTTGCCTAGGTTAGTATCGGCTGATGGGCCAACGTAGAATGAGGTCGCTTTGGTCGCTTCCGCCCCTAGATTCCAACATTTCTGTGATATGGAGGTGGCAGCAGAAGCGAATGAAATCATTGCTCCGATTGAGATAACTTTGCCAGCCACCCGCACGGCTATCGACTTCGTTTCCAAAGAAGTCGGACAGCCGATCAGTGACATACTCATCGTCACCTCGGTAGAGCCTTGTATGCGAAAGTACGGGTTTGGTTTGTAACAACAATGGCGGCGGTGTTGGGCTGGGAGCATCGGGAATCAAGCCAGTTGGATCAGGCCACTTGGCTGGCATTTCAATCTTGGTCGCCATACCACTTCCCACTGCATTCGGACCTTGCAACGGACCTTCGTCTGATGCTGGCAATTCGACATCGACCTGTGAGATGTTGCCGTCGTTGGCGCTCATCAGGTTCGGTGGTTCAGGTGCCTGCGTGGCTAGCTGTTCACGGGCGAGTTCAAACTCAGCCTCTTCGACGATCCGCCGAGGGATTCTCTTTTCGGCTTTCGTTCCCCACGGTAATCCGTAGCCGGGCGGAACCGGATGAAATCCAGGGTTCGCCGAGTACCAATGTGCTGTCATCGCGATGCGCGGAGGGTAATAGGAACTGAAGTCCGTCACGGAGCCAACGACGACCGCTTCGACTCCCATGTATTGAGCCAACTGTTGGAAATCGAGCCCCGAACGTGGCTCGCCGTGGGTTCTCGAAAACTGAGTCCAAAGATTGCTGGCAACTCCGATCGGAAGAACTTCAAAACCAGGAATCGACTGTAATTCGCTGTAATAAGCCAGGGCGACGGCTTCTCCGTCGACGGTGGGTTCGTCGCTTTGGTTAAAAAACGGCAGAATCGCGACCTGTTTCAACTGTGGAAACGGGTTATGGACCGAGGGGCGATGCCTGACCTCAGGAAAGAAACTACACCCCCCACCCATTGCGATGAGGCAGATGGTTGAGGCGATTGCAAGCGATGAAGCGATTTTATGGTGAAAGTGCATGAACGGACTTGTCGGCGCGCACCATCCCCCGCCCCAACATCGTGAATCGGCCAATCAAGGTTTGATCCTAAAGAAATTTTTCCTAAATCGGCGGAAATTTATTGTACGTAGAACGGCACCGTAATCGTCCGACGTGCTGGATAGCGGCTGGACATCATCGGCAGCGCTGACCAAGACGGGCGCAGTGGCTCGTGTCCAATCCAGGCGTTGGCTTCTATGCGTGAGAGCCGCTGGTTGTAGGTGTACGCGGCTCGCTGCTGCCGAAGACGATTGACGGCACTAACCGAGGGCCGAGTCAGCTCTAAATTGGGCGAAGTGCTTGGCTCGTCGGACAGTCGGAAATCAGCCCAACTGTAGTCGTCGGTTGACTTCGAAGCCGAATCGTCAGCGTGGGCGAACTGGCTCGAAACTCCCAATGCAATCGCCAAGGTGGCAGTCGTCAGAAATCGCAGCATCGGAATCTCTCCAAGATTGTCGACGAAGAATCGAATGTACACCCCTGAATGGTCGACGAAACGGAGCGAAACCCCCAGAAAGCTTTCCTGTGGTGGCAAGAATCGTCGGTTTGCCATGTGGATCGTAGGGAGTAACGGATGTGTATCGACCCTAGTGATTGAACCTAGTCGGTACTTCACGGCAACGAACGCCGAGCTAAAATCTCGCATTGCAATAGCAAAAATAGGCTCTATCATGCTTCTTGCAAGAATTCTTCCCTAACAAAGACCGGACACTATGAAAAAGACTTTCCTAAGCGGCATCGCCATGCTGCTTGCCGTTTCAGTCGGCGGATGCCAACCACCAAACTTAGATTCAAAAGGTACGTCAGAAACCGTTATAGGACCGATTGACTCTAACGTAACCGCCACTGCGGAAACCCCGGCGATGGTTGAAGCTCCAGCAGTGACAGAAGCCCCTGCCGCTGAAGCCCCTGCTGTTGAAGCCCCTGCCGCCGAAGTCCCTGCTGCTGAAGCCCCTGCCGCCGAAGTCCCTGCTGCTGAAGCCCCTGCTGCTGAAGCCCCTGCTGCTGAAGAAGCCGCGAAGTAAGCAGGTAGGCAAAAGTAAATCGGCATAACGCGAAAAACATTGTCTCCCCTCGCCCCGCTTCGGGGCGAGGGGTCGAGGATGAGGGCTACGCCACGAACGATTTTCCCCCGCAAAATGAACAGTTTTAGCGGTACGGCGTGAGCCGTCCGGCCTCGTTGAAGCCCGAGTCACCGGATGGCTCGCGCCATACCGCTAAATTATCGTTCACGGCGTTGGGTTCATCCCGTCTAGCTGTATCCGGAGATGCTGAGTGTCTTCTGGGTCGCCTTCTCGCTCCGCGAGAGAACGATTTTTCGCGGAGCGGTATTTAACAGATTCGCGGCGCTTAAAGAACAACGACAGCCTGGAGCGATTTCGAATCGTTCACGGCTGTTCTCTTTTTAAACACACCTTAACCACGACTTGGTCGGGGAACATGGTTTCGACTTGACGAACCTTTTTTTCGTCCTTTTTGTTTTCCGCCGGTACCGCTCTTAGATTCCAACTCTATCTCCGACAATGGTTCTCCGATGTGTTCCTTCAACTGTAGAACGCGGTCACGGATAGAAGCGGCTCGTTCGAACTCAAGATTTTCTGCTGCCGCAAGCATCTCTTGCTCCAGCGCGTCGATGTACTGAATCGTGATATGAACCCCAGCGTTCTCGGCTTTTGCTGCCGCTCCGGTGGTCTTATGTTTTGATGCATCGGACTCGATCCCAGCGCGAATCGATTTCTTAATCGTCACCGGTGTGATACCGTGCTTCTTGTTATAGGCTTCTTGCACTCCGCGGCGACGATGGGTCTCATCGATTGCGGCTCGCATTGCTTCCGTAACCCGGTCGGCATAAAGAATGACTTTGGCGTTCACGTTTCTCGCCGCGCGTCCGATCGTCTGAATCAAACTGGTTTCGCTTCTTAAGAATCCTTCTTTGTCTGCGTCAAGAATCGCAACCAGCGAGACCTCAGGAAGGTCAAGCCCTTCTCGCAATAAGTTCACGCCGATCAATGCATCGAAGCGACCGAGCCTCAATTCTTGTAGCAAATCAACGCGTTCGAATGCATTGAGTTCACTGTGCAGCCATTTGCAACGTACATTCTGTTCTTGCATAAACGAAGCCAAATCTTCAGCCAGCCGCTTCGTCAGCGCTGTCACGAGAACGCGCTCGTCGATCGCCGCTCGTTCACGTATTTGTTCTAAAAGATGTTGAACTTGACCACGAGCAGAGACGACTTCAATCACGGGGTCCAACAGTCCGGTTGGTCTGATGATTTGCTCGACAACTTCCCCGCCCGTTTTCTCAAGCTCAAACGCTGCCGGAGTTGCCGAGACAAAACAAATCTGGCCGTTTCTAGCTTCCCATTCTGCGAACTGAAGCGGGCGATTATCCAGCGCACTTGGCAAGCGGAAGCCATGGTCGACCAGTGTCAACTTGCGACTTCGATCACCAGCGTACATCGCGCGAACTTGCGAGACGGTTACATGGGACTCATCAATGAAAGTGATAAAATCGGCGGGAAAAAAGTCGTAAAGCGTGTCTGGCGTTGAGCCTGCGGGTCGGCCCGACAACGGCCCGCTATAGTTTTCGATTCCAGGACAATGCCCGACCTCTTGCAGCATCTCCAGATCAAAACGCGTGCGAGCCGATAAACGCTGGGCCTCGAGCAGTTTGCCTTGAGTTTGAAACGTCGCTAACTGTTGCTCCAGTTCGCCGCGGATGTCGCGGATCGCTTGTTGAATCCTTTCTTCCGGCATCACAAAGTGTTTTGCAGGGTAGATGTAAACTTCGTCGAGCGTTTGCAAGACTTCACCCGTCAGTGGCTTGATGATTGAAATCTGTTCGATCTCATCGCCCCACATTTCTATTCGGTAAGCAAATTCTTCATAGCTCGGCCACAGTTCGATCGAGTCGCCGCGAACACGAAACTTGCCGCGTTCAAAACCGAGGTCGTTGCGAACGTAAAGGACATCCACGAATTTCATCAGCAAATGATCGCGTCGCGTTTTTTCTCCTTTGTGCAATCCGACAACCAGCTTCTTGTAGTCTGCGGGGGAACCGAGGCCATAAATGCTGCTGACCGAGGCCACAATCACCACATCGCGCCGACTGACGAGCGAGCTCGTTGTCGCGAGGCGTAAGCGATCGATCTCTTCATTGATCGAAGAGTCTTTCTCGATGTAGACATCGCGCGACGGGATGTAGGCTTCGGGTTGATAGTAGTCGTAGTAGCTGACGAAGTAGTGGACCGCGTTCTCGGGGAAGAATTCTTTGAACTCGCTGTAGAGTTGCGCGGCGAGAGTCTTGTTGTGGCTAAGGATCAAAGTTGGTCGCGAGATTTGTGCGATCACGTGAGCCATCGTGTATGTCTTACCTGTGCCTGTCGCGCCTAGCAGTACCTGGTAAGGTTCACCGGTCTGAAATCCCCGCACCAGCGCCGCGATCGCCTGTGGTTGATCACCAGAAGGTGCAAAAGGCTGGTGCAGGTTGAAGCGAGCTGGGGGCAATTCGAAATGCGGAGAGTCGGCCATAATGCGTTGGCTTTCTTGAGTGAGTGGGTTAGGCTGCCAGCCTATCATTGTCAATGCGACAGGCTGGAAGCCTATCCCACTAATTGATCGCGCGATCCTAAACGATGGGTTGAATCTGGGTCAGCGGTCCTCGCTGTCGGGGGTAATGGTGTCGATCATGGGTCGGAAACTAGTGACCCTTTCGGGGCCGATGCCTGGTGTCCGAGCCAGATCTTCAGCGGATTGAAATGGTCCATTCGCGGTTCGCTCGGTCAAAATTCGATCAGCAAGTACGGGGCCTACGTTTGGCAACAGCAGTAGTTCATCCACTGTGGCTGTATTTACATTGACCCGAAAACCTGTCGAAATATCATTTTCCTCGTGAGTGGCTGGGGTCGGAGGTGAGGGTGCGAAAATAATCTTACCAATGCCAAAAACGGAAACACAAAATGCAATCGCCAGGAACAGGAACTGAATGTCACGGCGCTCAATAATTGCCGTGTCGATGCGATCAGTTGTCGGTGGCTTATTATCGGATGTGGGCTGGTCCATTTGTCAGTCATCCGCCACGCTTGATATGACCCATCATCCCGAGCTACCGATCGAAAAATAAGTAGTAGGACTGAGTCCCCTCAATTATTTCGCGTTTACGCATAGGTCACAAGTGCCACACGTCGGCATTTTTGATTTGTACCAAAGCTATCATTTCTTGGACCTTTAGGGGCCTAACGCCGTGAATAAGAAGCGAGAATACGCAGCCGTCATCGTCGATGCGGCGATGGAAGACGATTGCCGACAAATCATTCGCTTAGCGGTCCGTGAAGACCTCGGTCGCGAGATCGACTGGACAACGGTTTGTTTGATTGATGAAGCGAAGCGAGGACGCTGCGATGTCGTTTCGCGGCAATCTGGAATATGCGCCGGAATCGTTACCGTCGCCTGGATCGTCGATGAGATGGACGCAGACCTAAAGCTGGAGGGATTCATTGCCGACGGTGATCCACTTGTGGTCGGTAAGCCATTGTTGCGATTGACCGGCGACGCCCGCGATTTGTTGACCTGCGAGCGTTTGATTCTGAACCTGATGAGCCGTCTGTGTGGAGTGGCAACGTTGACAAACCAATTTACAACGCAACTTGCGGGGACTTCATCGCGGCTTTATGACACTCGAAAAACGACACCTGGTTTTCGGCGGCTTGAAAAATACGCGGTTCGCTGTGGCGGCGGACACAATCATCGCACCGGCTTGTTTGATGGCTTCTTGGTCAAAGATAATCACTTAGCACTCGGCGGAGAGGTCATCGACGGTAAACGTTTGCCGATGTCACCGCGGATTGCGGTCGAGCGAGCCCGAGCTTGGGCAGGTGGGAAGTCGGAGTCGATGCAGGCACCGGAGATTGTCGAGATCGAAGTCGACTCGCTGGAACAACTCGCGAACGTATTGCCGGCTCAGCCTGATATCGTGCTTGTCGATAACTTTTCGATTGACAACTTGCGTAGCGCCGTTGCAATGCGGAACCATATTTCGCCGGATGTGGAGCTAGAAGCGAGCGGCAACGTCACCATCGATACGATCCGCGAAATCGCGTTGACCGGTGTAGAACGAATTAGCAGCGGAGCATTGACGCATCATGCCGTCTGGTTAGACCTCGGAATGGACTGGTCCGGCGAAAACGCAACCTAGAGTTCACGCAGTTTCTGAAGCTTTTTCTTTACGCTGGGTAACTTCGTGGCTTTTTCGAATCGACCGATCCTAAACCATCGTTCGTGGTGGGATGTACTTCAGCCAGCGCTCGATGCCTGCGCGGTGATCGCCTCGCTTGCGGCTGTGGGGTTTGCCGAGAAAGGAGCCATTGATGATTTGACACTTGCGATGGGGCTCGTGGCAACCATCGTCTTCCTGCTCGTCGGCCGACTGTCAGGTTTGCATCGTCAAAGTGATATTGCCAATGTTGATGACGAAGTTTCCGCCGTGGCACTGACCTGGACCTTAACGATTTTCGCCCTGGCGTTGCTTGCTTTTGCGACTCGAACGGGCGAACTGTATTCACGAACCATGATCATTGCGTGGTTGGTTCTAACTCCGGCGCTAATCGGCATTTGTCGGATGGCGACTCGCATCATTCAACATGGATTACTGCGCCATGGCATTGGTGTTCGACGCATCGCCATTGTTGGCACGAATGAACTTGGACGACAAACCGAAGCCAATTTACTCGCTGACACCAGCCTAGGATGGCAAGTCGTTGGATTTTATGACGATCGCGCCCAAAACCGCAAGCATGATGAGTCTAAGGAACGGGCTCTCGCCGGGAATTGGGACCAATTAGTCATCGATTCGCGAGCTGGGAAGATTGATACGGTTTTGATTACGCTGCCAATGCGATCCGAGGAACTTATTCGAAACCTTCTCGACCGGCTCAGCAACTCAACCGTTTCCGTTTACGTAATCCCCGACTTTTTCGTATTTGAGTTGTTGCATTCAAGCTGGAGGTCGATTGGCGGGCTGCCCGCAGTTAGCATTTGTGAAAATCCACTGCATGGCATCAATGGTCTTGGGAAGCGGATCTCGGATGTCATGCTCAGCATTATGGGGCTGTCAGTCGTGTTTGTTCCTATGGTGGCGATTGCGATCGCGATCAAGTTGACTTCCGCTGGGCCCGTGTTTTTTCGTCAGCGTCGTTATGGCCTTGATGGCCGCGAAATCCTCGTTTGGAAATTCCGCTCGATGACGACTTGTGACAATGGCGCACAAGTCAAGCAGGCGGTGAAGGGCGATTCGCGAATCACGCCATTAGGTGCAATCCTTCGCAAAACAAGCCTAGATGAGCTGCCTCAGCTCTTCAACGTCATTGGCGGCAGCATGTCGCTGGTCGGACCTCGACCACATGCATCGGCGCATAACGAGCTTTACCGAGGTCAAATTCGTGGCTATATGTTGCGTCACAAAGTGAAGCCCGGAATCACGGGCTTAGCCCAAGTCAGCGGCTGTCGCGGTGAGACTGACACGCTTGATAAGATGCAGCGCCGCATCGAGCTTGATCACGAATACATTCGCGGCTGGTCGCTGTGGCTCGATATACGCATTCTGTTTCGGACCCTGACCGTTGTTTGGAGGCAACAGGAAGCTTACTAAGGACCGTTCGATCAATAACTGTCCGATTTTTGACGTGGGATAGGCTGCCAGCCGGTCATTTTCAGTGAGGCGTGAGCGGTACGGCGTGAGCCGTCCGGCCTCCGTTGACGTCCGAGTCACCGGATGGCTCGCGCCATACCGCTAAATTATCGCTCACCGCGTTGGGCTTGTCCCCTTGTCCCCGTCGGGCCACGTCGGGCCACGCTCACAACCAGTTGGCGAAGAAGAAATGACGTCGGCCACGGGCGGAGCTTGTCTCCGTCGAGCCGTGATCCGAAAATGATCGTGCAGCGATGTGTATAACGATTGATTAACGCTCCACGCGGACAAGCCGCATGGTAGCGAGGCTCACTCCGCCAACATCTTCTGTTTGT
>JAYVSE010000167.1:0-18757 GCA_043775635.1 Planctomycetaceae bacterium
GGTGCAAGAAAGATGCACGCCGGTAAATAGAGGGAATTAACCCTCTCGCGACAACGGGGAGGCATGAGGCCCGAAAGGGCCTCAGCCTTACCCACTTAATACCGTTTAATTTGCCGAAGAAAAATCCTTCGCGGCGTTGGGACAAGCCCAACGCCGCGAAGGATAATTTAGCGGAATGGCGCGAGCCATCCGGTGCCTCAAGCTCCAGAGCTACCAGACGGCTCGCGCCGTACCGCTAACACCGACAAGCCCCGCTCGTGACGAGTGCGTCACTGTGATTCTATGACCAAGTGCTCCTCCATGGCAGGCAAGTTGGTTTGTAATGTCGTCTTACCATTAGGCCATCGTACTTGCACTTCGTCGACGACAGCCGCATCTCCTAACCCACAGGAAATCATCCGTTCATTGGAACACTGGAAACCGTTGCCGGCCATGAGTTGAAAGTACTTTTTCCGCTTGCCAATCGTGATGGTGACTTGGGCACCCACCGGATCACGTGGGCCTGTCGTCGCGATCAACCGAAGCACAATAGAATTTCCTACTACGGCGGTTTCATTCATGAGTAAAGCGACCGGCTCTTCCAACAAACTCATTGCCAGATCTTGTCGAAAGTCTCGATTGAAATCCGCGACTACCAAAGCACGACCAAGGTGATCGGATTCAAAAAAGCCGCCTAAACTTGTAGCGTCTAAGTCGTTCCACTTGCCATCTTTTCCCCGAGACATAACTTGCGTTGGCATCTTATAGCCATACTTTGGATGCAAATCGACATTGCCGTTGGCCACGATCAACTCGACGTCGCCAGTGTTATCCAGGTCAACAAACTGCATCCCAAACCCTAGCATCGGCATGGAAAGTTTGGCGATGCCGGAGCTAACCGCATTGTCCCGAAACACGCCTGGTTGGATTTGCTCGTACAGACAATTGGATTCGTCCGTAAAATTGGATACCGATATGTCAATGTCACCATCGTCATCGATATCCGCAGCCGCGATGCCCATACAAGCTTGTGGACGTGCATAGGAATCGAATGCAAGGCCTCGTATATTAGCCGAATCAACTAAGTTTGTGGAACGATTGGCATGAAATTGGAGCAACTGATTGGCGCTCATGTCGTTTGCAACAAAAACTTCTAATCCAGCCTTGGCATCGAGATCAGCGATCAAAACACCTAGTCCGCGACCTGGCTGCACGTCCGCCAACAGCTCTGACGACGCATTGCGAAATCCACCTGCTCCGTCCCCGAGAAAAACAACGTCCCGCGCCGCTGTGAAATTCGTAGGGCGACAGGGCGTGAGGACGTCTTTCTCAAGCTTTCGAAAACAAGGCAAGGTATAAGGTTTCGTATCGGAAACGTAGCAGGCCTGATAGATGTCGGAAAAACCATCCGAGTTTACGTCCGCCAATGCGACGCTGGTATTCCATTCGTATGGCTGGGCGAGGCCAGACTCCTGCGTGAAATCAACAAAGGTTCCGTCCCCATTGTTTTTGAACAGGCGTAGATAGCCGATGCCCGATGCGATCAAGTCGGGAAAGCCGTCATCATTGAAATCACCAGCAGTAACGCCTTGACCATATCCCGGCGAGATCACGTTAGCGGAGGTAGTAACATTCTGGAACCTGCCATTCACGTTGCGGAAAAGTTGATCGAGTGTCGGTGCATTCGTATCCAGCGCGGGTCCGCCTGCTTGGCTGAAGAAAAGGTCTGGCCAACCGTCCTGGTCAAAATCGATCACGGCGACACCACCACCGTTGGACTGATGCAACCACAATCCTGGAACCGTTGCATCATCTCCATTTTGATATTGGAAGTCCAAACCGAGTTCATGCGCGCGGTTCTGAATCCGGATCGGAGTCTCGTTTGAATCGCTCACGCGACCAGCGACTCGTAACGCCGTGTTCGGCTGTGGAGCTTGCTTTGTGGGTAGGGGCCAATCTTCGCGGCGGAACTTCTTCGCGACGTTGTGTTCATCACTGACCAGGGGTAAGTCGTACTTCAACCGATACACCATCGAGTCCGTGATCGACTTGGCGTTGTCGACATGATCATCAGCAAAATTCAACGCGAGGGAAGCCCAGCCGACGGCTTCCCATAAGCGGCCTGCGTTGTCTAACGTTTGTGCGAGGCCTAATGCGGCTCGCTGTGACGTTGGAAATCGATCGAGAAAATCAGTTGCTGTTTGATTGATCCGTGCCAGCTCCTGCAAACGCACGCCGACCAACCCGGCCTCTCGCGGGCGATCCAAACCCGTTAAGACGGTTGCAAGGCTCTGGTGGGCTATACGGAAATTCGGATCTCTTTCGATCGACTCAAGGTAACATCGTACCGCAGCCGGATACTCTCCCCTGCGCTCTGCCCACGCCCCTTGAATGAACCAAAAGTCCGGGTGCATTTGACATTCCGCCGACGATGATTCCAGCCATTGTGGTAACCGCTCCGGATTGACTTCCAGCAGGGCGCGGCCTTGAAGGACGTAGGCCGGGACGAAATCGCCATGGTGCCTCAACATTTCGTCACACAGCGCAAGAGTCTCAGTCCAGTTGCTGACGCTCGATTGAAAAACAGCCTTGATCAGCAATGGTCGATGCTCGCCTCGGTTGCGTTCCAACACCTTCGTGTAGATGGCCTCATCAAATTCAAGTTGGTTTGTTCTGTCCAACATCAAGGTCAATGCGCCTTGAGGTGCAAGTCCTTTCCGCAAAACGGCTTCGAAGTGCTCTTGGGCCTCCCAGCATTGACTGGCCGAGAATAACTTCAAACCAAGACGAAGTTGAAAATCAGAATCTCCTGCAAACCGTTTCACTCCCTCCCGAAGCCGCTCAATTGCAAAGTAGAGATCCCCCAAATTTTCATCGATCTCGGCAATCCGCAAGCTGCTGTTCTTTGCCATCAAATCGCTGCCGGTGATTGCTTGGTAACGATCGCGAGCTGATTCCAGATTCCCAGTTCGATTTGCAGATTCCGCGCTAGCGAAAATCAACCATCGATCCTGGGGGTTAGCGATGAGAGCGCTGCGTATCTCGACATCGGCCTCTGCATACCGTCCCGCGCCCACCAATGATTCAATTCGCTGACGAAGCGGCAGTTCTTGCGTCGCTTGTTGGGTTTTCGCACTGTTCGCCAAAGGCCGATCACAACCGGGCGAACATAAAACACAAAACCCATACGTGATTGCTAGCAACCGTGCCGTTAGTCGGGTCGTAGAGAAATACTTTGTCAAGATTGCCGAAGTTATTGCTGGTGTATAGCCTTTAGGCGATTCTTTTTCGAGGGCTGAAGAAGGCGGCTAAAGCCTGTACACCAGCGCTGCTCCTTACAGCAATTAATCCTTGAGCATTAATTGAATCGGTTTCATGTCGGGTTCGACGATCACCACTAAACCAGAGGAGTCTGTGCTCAGGAATTTCTCCGGAAATAGGCGTTTCGCCGGGGCCGAATAATCTGCTGCCGAAGCAGGCGGCGTAATGGCGGCACCAATCGGGGTGATACCGACTTTGTACTTCCCGGCAAACGCTCCGTCGCCCAGGGATTCGGTTGTCACGCTGCCAAACGCACCGTTCGCATCGGCAACGGCTTGGGCTACTTTGCCATCATTTCGCACCATGATCACATTGACATTAGACAGCGGCTTGTCGTTGTACAGCACCGTCCCCGACACGGGAATCTTGGCTTCACCGCCGCATCCGACGAATCCAAGACCAAGCAAGAAAACACAATGATAGAAACGAATCATGAAATTTTTATATGAACGAGGTATTTGTCGATGCTGATTAGCGTTTTGTTTTCATTAAGTAACAGTCCCAAAACGAAATACATTCTTCGCGGAACGGCGCGAGCCGCTCGTTGATTTAGTAACCCGCTGCGTAAGCGAGGGATCGCAGTGATCCCTCGCTTACGCATTCGGGTTATGATTTGCAAGCTAAAATTCAAAACACAACAAAATCAACAGGCCGCAAGCGGTCTGTTGATTTAATGAGCCGAACGCCATAGCGTCGGGCACCACGGCAGGACGCCTACCGTTGACGGCCCGTGGCTAGCGCCATCGGCTCACCAAATACGATGAAACACACTAGATCAACAGTCCGCAAGCCGTCCGGTATCGAGGAACCGGAAAGCTTGCGCTCTTCCTCTACTCTCAACCCTAAATTTCAAATTGAACAAAACACTAAGGAACTTCAACGGTCGCACCGTCTAAGGTGCATCCCAATTGTCGATAGAGCGTCAAGTCAATTGAATCCGAAATGAATTTAACGCTGGCGTCACCCATCGTAAACTGACCGCCACCAGCATGAAGGCTCTTAAACGAGTAATTATGCGGCCAATCACCCTCGCAAGCTAACAAGTCCACCAATCGGTTTCCTGTGTTTTGACATTGAGCCTGAAGATTAAGTGGTACCGCGCATGTAGCTGTCGAGCCATTAAACCAATACCACCATGTGTGCGTAGAAAAGGCGGGCAATGCTTCACCGACCATGAACACGTTGCTTAAACCGTCTGTTACATGCTTGAATGTGGTCTGCGAACCATAGTCAGGCGACCGGCATAGCATACCGTTACCACGGTCGAGGCCGTTAGGATCTGGGCTGGTCCAGCGGGTTCTCGCAAGCGTTCCCGTGGTGACTGGGAAGTTACCCCAGGCCCAATTCGAACCGGCGACCCCTTTGTAATTGTTCAAAGCAAATTCTTTATCGGCCGTTCGATTGGCGCGATTCGGCAGTCTCTCACGGGATTGCCCATCACTCGGGCACCTGTATGTTTCGACTGTCGATCGGGCAACGAACGCGTTACTTGGATTGGGAGCGCTATTAAAACTTGCACCGTTACGCGGGTCCGTGGTACTTTCAAAATTGAAATCGATTGCTTCGTAGAGCGCTGGCTGCTCACAAAACGGCAAAATCCCAACCAGCCAACTCACAGATCGAGCATTAGCCGCCGGAGGATCCATATACGGATTCGTGCCGCTAACAAGGCCATTGATCGGTAATTTATTGTAGGCGCTTTCATAGTTATGAAGCCCCAATCCAATCTGCTTGAGATTGTTAGAGCAACTCGACCGCCTGGCCGCTTCACGCGCTGCTTGAACAGCAGGTAAAAGCAGACCTACCATCACGCCAATGATTGCAATCACCACCAACAGCTCCACGAGCGTAAAGCCCGACCGCCTTGATCGATACATCATTAAAACCTTTGAAAATAGAAAAATTACCATCGTTCACTAGCACCGCCAGTTGTCGCCTTTTGCAATCATGTGGGACAGGCTTCCAGCCTGTCACTTTCAGTGCGACAGGCTGGAAGCCTATCCCACTCATTGATCGAACGATCCTTACTTGCCGACGGACCCTACTCGATCGGTATGTCAATCGTGTTCTCACCGACCTTGACCTCATATTGCAGCTTGCTTGTCGCCGTCGATAGATACTTTTTGTCGAACACATTGTTGGCCGGTTCTGCGGTTGGCTTTTTTTTCCCAGACATCATCGCCTCGTAGTCAGCCCCAGCGGTTTCGACCACTGCGGTACCCGCACTTCCCAACGAGACCCGATAGGAACCCACAGGAACCGGGTCAGCGAACTTATACACCCCCATCGCGTCCGTCACGCCAGAGCTTGCCCCCGCGTCGCCGACAAACGACACGGCAATGCCGGGAAGAGCCTCGCCGCCCTTCGTAAGCTTTCCGGTCACCGTGCCCATCGGACCGCTTCCGCTTCCGCAACCAGTGTGAAAAACCAACAGTAACAATCCAACAATCAGCTTTGGCGATCGAGTGAGCACGTCAGAAACTCCGAGAGTAAAAGGGGGGGGAAGACTTTGATTCAACACACTATATAGGCTCCTCGCCGTGGCTGCCATTCCGCAGCACGTAGGATGGACTTCCAGTCCGTCCGAAAAAACACGGTCCGGAAGTCCATCCTACGTTTTGTAAATCCTAAGTCGCGTGGAACATCGTATAAACCGAATCCACGCGACACAAAGTCAGGCCCGACACCTACGGCAATTCTTTTGGTACGCCGCTATCGCGAGTTGCGAGTTGCTTCAGCAACGCGAGGTCCGTACTGTTTGTTAAGAAACGAACACTACCATCCGCCAACGTTACCTGGACGCCACCCGTATGCGCAGAAATAAGAGGGTTGTTCGGACCGAAATTTTCTCCCGTACCGGCGAGCGTCGTGGTTCGTGTTCCAATCGGATAGCGAATCGAAGTCAAATGGAACTGTCTTGCATCGCCGCCGGCAAAATCAACCCACGTCGTAATTAACTGGGGATCCGCTGTTCCCATTGGCCATCCATGGGTACCTCGGTAGTCGACCAAGTTTCCGCTCGGATCTTTCATCCAGTCGCCAACTTCGCCCAAAACAATGAGATTCGCGGTGCCGTCCGTAATGTGTTTGAAAGTAAGAGATTCGTTACCGACCAGAATTCCGCCAGACGACTGGATTCCGTTCGTGTTGTTACCGCCGCAGCAAGACGCATTGCTTCGCTGACGCTTGTTCTGAAAACGATCGGTATCACCTGGTGCGCCTGCCGCGGGAGGACTGGCACCGGTGGCGGCGCTAATTACGTCTTCGTCGACCCCACCCTGAATACCGATGTATGAAGGAAACGTCATATTCGCACCGTTTTGATTTTTATTGGGTGCCATCGGATTAGAGGGGCACACAAACGATGTTACCACGACGTTATTTACGACGGCCGCGTTGAGCTGCCCTGCACTGCCGGCCCATGGAACACCAACCCATCCTGGACACTGAGCCGGCGCTGCAGTCGTCCCTGCCATCCTAATCTCCTCCCATAGCGACTGTTGTTCGATGAACGGCAACAGGCCGTGAAAAAACGGCAGGCCCCAGCCTTCCACCGGTGAACTACCACCACGCACCCCTGCAGGAAACTTATTGTAGGATGCGTGATAGTTGTGCAGCCCCAACCCAAGCTGTTTCATATTATTGCTGCAAGACATTCGTCTCGCCGCTTCCCGCGCCGCCTGAACCGCAGGCAACAACAACCCCACCATGACACCGATAATGGCAATCACCACCAACAGCTCCACCAGCGTGAAACCCGACCGTCGAATTCGAACCATGATTCCTGAACCTCTGAGAACTAAGTACATGTAATATCGAGACAAAAATGTTTTGGGGGGCGTAAAAGCTCGCTGGCAAGACCTGAATCGCCACCCCCAGCCTTAAAGCTGTCCGTATTTTTTTTCCAGTCAACTAATCTTTTCGAATATTTTTTTTGCATTTTGATATCGACGCGAAAATGTGTTGCCCAATTGGGTCCGGTCCTCGGCCAACCGGATTCGCTTCGTGTAATGACGCGGTGTTCACCGAGGCCCGTCAATGACGAACAACGACGGAACGATCCTAAGTCGCGTGGAACATCGTATGGCGAATCCACGCGACACAAAGTCAGGCACGACGCCTACGGCAATTCTTTAGGTACGCCGCTATCACGCGTAGCGAGTCGCTTCAACAGTGGCAGGTCCGTGCTGTTTGTCAAGAAGCGAACACTACCATCAGCCAACGTTACCTGGACGCCACCCGTGTGCGCAGAAACAAGAGGATTGTTCGGCCCATAGTTAACTCCCGTGCCAGCCAGCGCCGTGTCTCGTGTACCGATCGGATAACGAATCGATGTCAAATTGAATTGACGCACGTCATTGGGCCCACCATCATAATACCAAGTTTCGATTTTCCCGCCATGGCCTGTCCCAAACAACCATCCATGATTGACCCGGAGGTCTACCAAGTTCTGATTAGCATCTTTCATCCAGTCGCCGACTTCGCCCAAGACGATGAGATTTGAAGTACCGTCGGTGATGTGTTTGAATGTAAGGTACTCGTTACCGACCAGAACACCACCGGAGGACTGAATACCCACACCGGTGGCATAGAAACTACCGCTTCGCTGACGTTTGTTCTGAAAACGATCCGTATCGCCTGCTCCGCCTGGCGCGGGGGGACTGGCGGCGGTCGCCGGGGTTATGTTGTCCTCATCGACCCCGCCCTGAATACCTACGTATGAAGGCAACGTCGCCTGGCAAGATCCGATATCTTTAAGTGGTGGCATCGGACACGAGGGACAAATAAAAGACGATATTACGACATTGTTGACGGCGGCTCGATTGATGAGCGCCGCCGATCCAGCAGCGGAGCCACCAGTCCATCCGGGCATGTCGCCACCAGTAGAAGGCCCCGTCCCTACGGAGACCATTTTCTCGTACAGTGCGTTCTGCTCGATAAAAGGCAGGATTCCGTAAAAAAAGGAGAGGCCATAACTTTCATTGGTCCCACCACCACCAGCATTGCCACCGCGCACCCCTGCCGGGAAGGAATTGAAAGCTGCGTGATAGTTGTGCAGCCCCAATCCAAGCTGTTTCATATTGTTGCTGCAAGACATTCGTCTCGCCGCTTCTCGTGCCGCCTGAACCGCCGGCAACAACAACCCCACCATCACACCGATGATGGCAATTACCACCAATAGTTCCACCAGCGTGAAACCGGACCGTCGAGATCGAAACATGATTTGTAAAACCTTGAGAAATGAGCAATTGAAAAAGAGACGTAAAGCCGATTCCGGGGCAGAAAGACTCGTTGGCGAGGCTCTGTAAACCCTAATCAACCCTAATCAACCCATATCCTACCGGTGCTTTTGATCATGTCAATGAAAATATTCGATTGATTTTTGGTAATGGACCGACGCTTTTGGGGAGAAGTGATAGTGTTTCCCCGAGACTAAACGCCTGCCGGCCGTTTTCATGTCTTATGAGCCACGCTCGGAAAATGGGAGAAGTATGAAGGCGGGTCAGACGGGTAGACGGGCAACTCAGAAACCGTGCCCTGTTTTGCGGCCCTAAAACGCTTTGCCCTCTCCTTGGACAATCACGTATTGGGCGTTTGCATTGAGCGCTCCGATCTTATCGACCGTTCCGTCCTGCCAAGTGACGGTCACACTTTCTATTTTGTTCGCGGTACCCAAGCCCGCACGGACCAATCGCTCGTTGCTGCAAAAATAGCCGTCACCGGACAAGCACCAAAGAGCACGGTTTTGGCCGTTGACGGTAAACCGCATCACTGCGCCAGTTGCATCTCGGCTATTACGAGTGCCGATAAGCCGGAACGAAATCCAGTGATTGTTATCGGTACCGCGATTCACGAGCAGACTCACCGCCTCCGACATGTGTGTGATCATCAGATCGAGGTGTCCATCGCGATTTACATCCAATGTCCACAGCGCCCGACCCACATGTGGCGTTGAAAAATAGTTTCCCCAGGAATCGTCATCCACTAATTCGAATCGACCGTCTTGACCTCGTCTGAAGATTTGTAGCGGCTGTTCGTAGGGACTGCTGCCGGCGTCGTTAAACGCACCAACATGTCCGTTGGTTACCATGATCTCGTCAATACCGTCATTGTCGACATCGATCGCCTGGGTGCCGAAGCCAACCATGGGTAAGGTGGGCTTGACGAGATCCAGTCGGTTGGTTGCGTCTGTCCACAATCCCGCATTCACTTGTTCGTAGAGAACGTTGTGTTCGCCCGCAAATCCAGTGACATAAAAATCAAGGTCGCCGTCCAAGTCGAAATCGCTGGCCGCAATGCCCATCGAAGCCTGAGCATTGGAAAGACTATCGACGGCAACTCCTTTGGCGGCAGCCGACTCGACAAAGGTCTTCATGTCCTCTGCAAGCGAATAATAAAGATTGGCCGATAGATCATTCGCGATGAAGATCCCCAGTTGCTTGCCATCAAGAGCGCCAGCGACGATTCCGAGTCCCCGTCCCGGTGATCGTTGCGGCATCCACTGCGCAGTACTGTCGATCAACGGTCCTTCACCGTTGGCGATAAAGCATTGATCATTTTTGGCCGGGAATTCAAGCGGAAGACAAGGCCCGATACTTCCGTGATCATCCTTGCATGGCTCTCCGATGGCAGGGCTGATTTCGCAGTAGTTAGTGACAATCAGGTCGGAGATTCCGTCTGCATTGAAATCCACAAACGCCCCGCTGGTCGTAAAGCATTCCGGGTCTGTCGTTTGCAAGAGATTGCTGGAATCGGTAAACGTGCCATCGCCATTGTTGCGAAACAAACGATTAAGACCCAAATTCGCGAAGAAAAGATCCGGGAAACCGTCTTCGTTGAAATCGCCGACCGTGACTCCTTGGCCATATCCTTTGTCACCCACGGCGGTGTTCGCGGTGACGTTGGTAAACCGATTTCCCAGATTTCGCAGCAACTCATTGGGCATCGAGTCCTGCTTTAGCATGGTTCCTCCCGCGGCCATCAACAGCACGTCTGGCAAGCCGTCCAAGTCATAGTCCACCGCGCCGCCTCCAACCCCGGTGGAACGGATCAAAGGCATCGCATGCGTATCAACGCCCGCAAAATTGTTTGCACCCGCGTTGGCAAGGCCCCAAGCCGCACTTTCTTGTGCCAGTCGGATATGATCGACCGTAGCCACGACGGACTTGGTGACGGCTCTGGCATCTTGTATCGATGACAATGTTCTTGCCGACGCAATAGGGCAGTGAGACAAGTCGATCGCGAATTCAAGATGCCCCGAATGCGACTGCCAGCTTTGATCGCTTTTCAATTGTTCAAGGATCTTTCGTCGTAGCGGCTCTAAGTTTTTCTCGGGTGCCTCTGTGAGCGTCGTTGCTGCGGCGGCCCAAGCTTCGGCTTCCCAGTTTCGTCCGAGCTTCATAAGCGACAATGCGACGCTGGCGGCATCGCGCTGTCGTTGTCGATTGCCAGCAGAAAATTCGTAAAACCTGTTTCGAAGCTCTAACAACTCTGCGATCCTGCGGTCGACGTCTTCGAGTTGATCGTTCGTGACGGTCGCCGCGTGATTGGAACGGTTGCTAATCATCGCGCGCAGTACTTGCGATAAACGCATCCAAGCCTGGCTTAGATTGGGATCGATCCGAGTGGCTTCCCAGTATCCACGTGCAGCCTCAGGCAGTTGCTGTTGTTCGTCAGCCCAGTCTCCTATGGTTAACCAGTACAGGGGGAATAACCGGCTTTCTGGAGGACATTTTTCGACCCAAGCAGGGATGTCAATAAACCGGAGTTGAGCCACGAGGACTTGTCCGTACAACGCATGCGCAGGTGCGAAGTCAGGATGACGCGACAAAATTTCGTCCAGTATCTTGCCCGCGGCGTTGGCGTCACGTTGAACCAAAAACTTAACTGCCTGGCCGAGTCGCACTCGCAGGTCCGAGGGATTTAGTGTTAGGATCGAATCAATCGTGTCCGCTGAAAAACCGCGGGACGAAGCATCGGTGAACGTAACGAGAAGAGGGAAATCAAAGCTGCGGGCGCGGATCGTTTGCAGAAAATACGATTCCGCCAAATCATATCGCTGCGTTTTGTCTAGAAAGCCGAGCAGAACTCGCCTTTGCTGATCAAACTCGGGATGTGCCTTTATCGATTTCTCCAATACATCCATCGCCGCATAAAGTTCACCGATTTCAACCAGGGAACGAACCGCAAAGTCCACTCGTGACGCTGGCGCGAAGTTGGACGCCTCCGCCGCATCGACAAGCAAGTAGGCGGCGTCACGTCGACGATTATTCAGCCCAGTCACTATCGCTACGTCGGTCAATAAATTTGGATCGTTGGGATGAGCAATCAACACTGCAGCGGCGTACTTATCCGCTGCCGCAAAATCACCGGTCTTCATCGCCAAATGCATCAGGGACACCGGGTCAGCGACCTCCGTCGGCGCTGAGCGGGCGGAAAGGCGTGTATGTGACCAGTCGCAGCCAAAAACTAAGATGAGCCAAACTGCCGCTGACGCGCCGAGGACGAAGCGAAAAAAGATCTTGTCAGTGCGCATGACGAAGCATAACCAATTTTCAGGATGACATCAAATCCTAAATAAAGGAACAACGGGGACACAGGACGTGCTAGGAAACGGCAACCGTGACGGCAACCGTAACGGGGAACGGCAGCGGTGCAAACCACGACTTCGTCAGTAACTTGGGGCGACGTTTTGGGGTGGTTGTTGGTCAGCCGCACCTCATTGACGATTGCAGCAGTCGATTGCACCAGCGACGAGCGACGAGCGACGAGCGACTTTCCCAATGCCGACGTAACCCGAGGCAGTTTGTTCCATAGCCTTCGCAAATCCCTGCGAAATAGCATGGAGGCGTAGGGACACAGCATTTTATTGCTGAGACTATTCTGCTTCGAGAAGAAAGCTATTCTCGAAGACGACTAATGGATCGAATCTTATGGGGAGAAATGAAGTAGGTCCCCGAGACAATCTCTCTCCAGCCGGTTTTTCCGCTTTTTAACCAAGCTAAGAAATGTCAGGAGAAGGAAGGTAGCAGAATAGACTCACTCACCTGTCTCCATTCTTCTGCTAGTAGTTCCCGTTGAATCACTCAGCACTGCCGTCGTCGTCCGCGACGGCAGTGCGTTCGAAGTCACCGTCAGACACCGCTTTCAAATTAAGGCAATTCTTTTGGTACGCCGCTATCGCGAGTTGCAAGTCGCTTCAGCAACGGCAAATCAGTACTGTTCGTGAAGAAGCGAACACTACCATCCGCCAAAGTGATTTGGACACCGCCCGTGTGCGCAGAAATCAACGGGTTATTCGCAGCAAAATCGCTCCCAACCCCACGCAATGTCGTCACCCTCGTACCGATCGGGTACCGAATCGAATTCAGGCTAAAATGGCGGGTATCGACCCCGGAAGAATGATCCGCAAAATCCGTAATGATTGTCCCATCGCTTGTACCCATCGGCCACCCATGAACTCCACGCATGTCGACTAGATTTTGACTCGTATCTTTCATCCAGTCGCCGACCTCGCCAAACACGATCACGTTAGACGTGCCGTCCGTAAGATGCTTGAAGGTAATGTAGTCATTGCCAACCAAAGCCCCTCCCCAGGACTGAATGCCCGCACCGCCGACGTAGGGCCCAGCGGCAGAAAGCCGCTGGCGTTTGTTTTGAAATTGATCCGTGTCGCCCGGGGCGCCTGCGGCCGGCGGACTCGCGGCAATTGCTGCCGTGATAGCATCCTCGTCGACACCGCCTTCGATACCAATGTATGAAGGAAACGTCACATTCGACTGATATACAACCCTATTCGGTTGCATTGGATTAGAAGGGCACACAAACGACGCTACCACGACATTATTAGCGACTTTAGCGTTGAGGTTTCCTGCGGAGTCCGTCCATCCAGCAGCGCCCGCACCAACCCATCCCGGGCACTGAGAAGGTGACGCTCCCCCTACGACGACGAGCTGTTCATAAAGCCCCTGTTGTTCGATGAACGGCAACAGACCGTACCAATACGAAAAGCCCCAGCCTTCTGACGGTGATGTACCACCACGCACCCCTGCCGGAAACCGATTGTAAGCTGCGTGATAGTTATGCAGCCCCAATCCAAGCTGTTTCATATTATTGCTGCAAGACATTCGTCTCGCTGCTTCCCGTGCCGCCTGAACCGCCGGCAACAACAACCCTACCATGACACCGATGATGGCAATCACCACCAATAGTTCCACTAGCGTGAAACCCGACCGTCGAAATCTAAACATGATCATCTATACCCGTGAGAAATGAGAAACTGAAAGGAACATATCAAGCTGATTTTAAACAATGCCCCGCTTCAATGCTGGGATTTGATCGTAGCGGGATTCGCCAGAATTCCTCAGCACACTAAAACGTTGGGAATTCTGGCGAATCCCACCACACAAAACGTTCTGCCCCAGCAACGAAGCGGGGCATTGATTTTAAAGACCACTGTTGTTACTTCATCAAAAATCGGGCGGGTCAGCCAGAATAGAACAATTGTCTCAATTGTTTTCTAAGCAGTTGCGACCACTTTTATCTCAACCCTAAGTTCTAAGGTTGGATAAAACACAAACGATCCGATGGCGATTTTGATAAGATGGCTACCACACAATTATTTTTAAAGGTCTTTTCGTTCACGTCAATAGTAAAAATTGATTATTTTTTTGGATTTTCGTCAATTGACTTGACTTTTAGCGAAATCACAGTCGCTGGTGGCGGATGTCTTTAAATTCCATTATCTCGCCGCGTGCGGGGCTCGTACCAACGCCGTGAACGATTCTTCCTCAGCAAAATCAACGGTTTTAGCGGTACGTCGCGAGCGGGCTGTTGTTATCGTGGATTTCCATCGTTTTAGTGAGCCGATGGCGCTAGCCACGGGCCGTCAACGGTAGGCGTCCTGTCGTAGCGCCCGACGCTATCGCGTACGGCTCACTAAATCTACAAGCAGCGAGCCGTCCGGTCTCGCTGAGGTCCGAGTCACCGGATGGCTCGCGTCATACCGCTAAATTATCGTTCACAGCGTAGGGCTCGTCCGGCTCGTCCCCGTCGGGCCACGATCACAACCAGATAGCGAAGAAGCAATGACTTCGGCTATGGTTAGTGTCGCCTTTCGCTCTGCGAAAGAGCACGCTTTCGCGGAGCGAAAGGCGACACTAAGAGCACGCTTTCGCGGAGCGAAAGGCGACACTAAGGCACGCTTTCGCGGAGCGAAAGGCGACACAGAAGACACTGGCTAAATTATGGCCTTTGGCCTTTGGTCAAAACTTCGATTCAATTCTAAAACTTGGTGGCCATGTCAAAGATACGCGAGAAACCTGCCCGGTATGAAACAAGTGAAGCTTCCTCGTCAATGGTATCTCCATTGGGAGTCATCCAGATTCGGGGCTCACGAGTTCACAACTTACGAAGTGTCGATGTCGATATTCCCCATGGCAAGCTGACGGTCATCACGGGTGTTTCGGGAAGCGGCAAGAGCTCGTTAGCGTTTGATACGTTGTATGCTGAGGGCCAGCGTCAATACATCGAAAGCCTGTCCGCGTACGCGCGTCAATTCCTGGATCAAATTCCGCGTCCCGATGTCGATTCCGTCGAGGGGTTGCAGCCGACGCTGTGCATCGACCAAAAAACCAGTTCTACGCATCCGCGTTCGACGGTCGCGACAGTTACCGAAATTCACGATTACTTGCGAGTGCTCTACGCTCGCGCGGGCGTACCGCATTGCACTGGTTGCGGCCAAGCGATCACGCACCAGTCGGCTGACATGATTCTTGACTGGCTCAAGTCACTTTCATCGGAGACGAAGCTGGTATTGCTTGCTCCGATGATTCGCGGTCGGCGCGGAACGCACCGGGAAGTTTTTGAGCAGATGGCAAAGAACGGTTGGCTGCGAGCTCGTGTTGACGGTGAAATTTATCCGCTCGATCAACTTCCCGAATTAGCGCCACGCAAGCTGCATACGATCGAAGCGGTCATTGATCGCTTGGTGATTCGCGAAGGAAACGAAAGTCGACTGGCGGAATCTGCATCGACAGCACTGCGGTTCGGTGGCGGCGTGATGACAGTGCTGGTGACACCGCCGGGCGAAAATGATTGGACTGAAAGATTGCTCAGCACGTTGCTCGCTTGCCCGCAATGTGACAAGAGTTTTCAAGTGCTGGAGCCTCGCAGCTTTAGTTTCAATAGTCCTTACGGTGCTTGCGGTGCTTGTGATGGCTTGGGGTACAAGGACGGCGTGATCTGCAACGATTGTTGTGGTGGAAGACTGAAGCCCGAGTCGCTTGCGGTCACGTTACTTGACCGCTCGATCGCGAACTTGTCAGCAACTTCAATCGTTGACTTGATTGATTTTTTCGCTGGGTTGGTGGATCGATTGCCCACGATTCAGCAAGCGATCGGAAGACCGATCGCCCTTGAGGTCGCCAAGCGATTGCGATTCCTAGATCGAGTCGGCGTCGGGTATCTTTCACTGGATCGGCCGGCAGGCACTCTCAGCGGCGGCGAGCTGCAACGCGTTCGACTTGCGACCAGTATCGGTTCGGGCTTAGTTGGCGTTTGTTACGTACTGGATGAACCATCGATAGGTTTGCACCCCTGCGATAACGATCGATTGATTGAATCGATTCGCGATCTGCAGCGGCAAGGAAATACCATCGTCGTCGTTGAGCATGACGAAGCAATGATGTGGGCTTCGGATCATTTGATTGACATGGGGCCGGGCGCTGGTTCACGCGGCGGATTGATCACTAGCCAAGGCACGCCGATTCAAGTGGCGTCTGATCCATCGTCGCTGACAGGAAAATATCTGGCTAAGGAACTATCTGTCTCTGTTCCGACAGTTCGTCGGCCTGGCGATATCAATCAGCAATTACGATTGGTCGGTGCGGCCACGCACAACTTAAAGAACGTCAATGTTGCGTTTCCGCTTGGTCTTCTCATCGGTGTGACGGGAGTTTCCGGCAGCGGCAAAAGTTCGCTGATCAACGACACGCTTGTTCCTGCGATCACGAAATCATTGCGAGCGGTAGGACGCGCGGTGGCGATTGAGGAAGATTCGGTACGACCTTGCGCGGCGGAGTATCAGGAGTTGGTTGGAATCGAACTTGTCGACAAGCTGATCTCCATCGATCAATCTCCGATCGGTCGCGGTTCGCGCAGTTGTCCGGCAACTTACGCTGGCGTGCTAGACGAAATTCGCAAAGTCTTTGCGGCAACACGTGAATCAAAGCAGCGAGGATTCAAGAGCAATCGATTCAGTTTTAATGCGGCCGATGGTCGCTGCGACGTTTGCAAAGGGCAGGGATCAGAGCGAATCGAAATGAATTTTCTTAACGATCTGTTGGTCACTTGTTCACGCTGTGGTGGCAAGCGATTCAATCGTCAAACATTGATGGTTCGGTTCAAAGGCAAGAACGTTGCCGATGTGCTTGAGATGACGATCGATGAAGCAGCGGCGTTCTTTGAGAATTTTCCTAAGATCAAACGGTTGTTATCGTCGCTGGTGGACATTGGATTGGGCTATGTGCAGCTTGGACAAGTCAGCACAACGCTCAGCGGTGGTGAAGCACAGCGAATCAAGCTGGGAACAGAGCTGGCTCGAACTCAAACGGGGCGAACCGTTTATGTTCTCGATGAACCGACGACGGGATTGCATTTCGCGGATGTTGCCAGGTTGCTTGCCGTGTTGCAACGCTTGGTGGATGCCGGCAATACCGTGATTGTGATCGAGCACAACCTGGATGTCGTTGCTGCCTGTGATTGGTTGATCGATCTGGGGCCCGTCGGTGGTGCGCAAGGAGGGCATATCATGGCCGAGGGAACACCGGAAACAGTGGCAGCGCTCAAAACGAACGCAACGGGCCGCTACTTGGGCAAGCTATTGGCGGAAGCACGTTGATGCTGGCGATTGAAGAGATCTGCACTGAATGGGTTCTCAATCGTCGGTAGCCGTTTAGGATGAACGGTTCCGGCCACGGGATTCAAGGATTTGTCAGTCGCTGGCGTTGCCGCTGTCGTTGGCGTGACGCTTTTTGGCGGAGGTTTGTTATTGCCTAGGTTGGTTCTTTGAATGGGTCCGATCACAGGCGCTGGCCAACCAGGTGGGACCAAGTCTTCGATCGCTAACGCGGCCGTCGATTCGTTTTTCGATTCGTTGAGGGGGTCATAAATCAGTTCCCCGTTTTTATCGATTGTGTAGTTTTCTGAAGCTGACTCCGAACTGGCTGCTTGCACGACAGGCCAAGGTGTTACGGATGCTGACGAAAGTGGCTCACTCGCTGCAGGTCCGAAGGCGTTTTGCGAGACCAATGGCGGGGGATAACGTCCGAGCAGAGATAGCCAGTCTCGCAACGTCGATTCGACTGACAGCGTTGTCTGAGCAGTGGGGGCATAGTTACCGTTTCCATGTGCCGTCTTGGAATATTTCAACAGTTGACTCGAAAACGGATCTTCCATGTTGACTTGGCGAAGTACTGCGATCAGGTTTCGCTGCGTCATGCGTGCCGACACACGCACGTTGACGCCAAGGTGGCTTAACTGCCAAGACGGGTCGCTTCCCGTGCGATGACAACCTGCGTTTCCACACCGATTGATTAGCAATGGTTGAACTTTTGACGCGAAAGCAGCCATAGAAGCCGGCGAAATCCCTTCGGGCATCGGAGCACTTTCAGCGCGACCAATTTCTGCTTCCGGTGGCGCTATCGGTAACACCAGAGGAGCTTTTGCATGCGGTGTTTTGGCAGCCGCTATTTGTCGTTGAAGTCGACTTACATCCGGATGTGAGGGATCGAGAGTGATCAATTCGTTGACTTCGGTTTCTGCGCCTTTGATCAATCCATGTCGCAAACACCATTTGGCGTCATCGATATGACTTGATGAATTGCGAAACGAACGTTTTTGAGAGCGATACTGATACAGCTCATCAATCGTTGTCGCTGCGTATAAAACTTCGTCCCGACGAAGGCGCAATTGATTGCCATCGACGCGATGAAGAACAACGAAATCACCTTGGACATCGACGGTGCCATGAAGAACGTTGCCGTTGGTAAGCAGTACGAGTGGTTCGGCGTCGGCAGCCAATGCAGCACTGGAAAATGCAAACGTGAATAGGCAAACACCGAATAGAGTGTGACGACCAATGGATTTGATAACGTTCATTGGGTTCCCGTACCAAAATCGCAGGGGATACCAAAAGAGCTATTTTGGCTGCTTGGTCTAAAATTTGATGTTGCAGCGAGATAGCGCTGGTGTATCGCCATTAGTTCGACTACCCCAAATCGACCCCAATGGCCTTGTGCTGGGCTGTTAAAAATTTGCTATTGAGAGCAAAAAGCCTTTGCGCAAGTTTAATTCCATTATCTTGCCGCGTGCGGGGCTTGTCCCCGTCGGGCCACGATCACAACCAGATGGCGAAGTAGAAATGACGTCGGCCACGGGCGGAGCTTGTCTCCGTCGG
>JAYVSE010000168.1:0-5570 GCA_043775635.1 Planctomycetaceae bacterium
GTTGATTTAGTGAGCCGTACGCGCTAGCGTCGGGCGCTACGGCAGGACGCCTACCGTTGACGGCCCGTGGCTAGCGCCATCGGCTCACTAAAATGATGAAACCCACTATACCAACAGCCCGCTAGCGCCTTGCCGCTCACTTACTTGGCGGTGTCCAATTAGTTTATATCAGTTAGAATGCCGTTCAAACTTTGAGATTTGAGATTTGAGATTTGAGATTGGGGATTTGAATTTTGAAATTTAAAATTCATGAGCTGACACACGCAACCATGGTTGCCGTTGTATCGATCGTTTGCTTGATCACTCAGGACAACCATGCAGCAGACGCCGTCTTCGCCGTCGACCTGTCCGGTTTCGAAACGACAGCCAAGACTTTCTTAACAACCAACTGCCTCAAATGTCATGGTCCTGAACTCGCCGAAGGCGATTTTCGTATCGATGAATCGCTTGGACTGGAGTTCAACAAGGCCGCCGTGTCAGCAAAGTGGCGTGAGGTTGTGAACATGCTCAACAGCCACGAGATGCCACCCAAAGATGAGCCTCAGCCGTTGCCAGAACGCGTAGCATCCTTCGTCGATTGGGTTCGCAAAGAACAAATGCGTGCCGAAGAGTTCGATCGTAAATCCGAAATCATTCTTCGACGACTCAATCGCAACGAATACCGCAATACGATTCGTGATTTAATTGGAATTGACTTTGACATCAGCCATTTTCCGCAAGACCCACCCGCAGCGGGCTTCGATAACAATGGTCGCGCATTGTCGTCGTCACCATTGCAGCTCGAGTTGTATTTGGCCGCAGCCAGTACCATTCTCGACGAGGCGTTGGTAACGGGTGCACAACCTGAATCCATCTCGTGGCGATTCGAACCTGAGACCGGCGACAGCGACAGTAACCGGGTCCGGTATGGCCAGCATAACGCGATTGTCAACGGCGGGAAAAACAAACTCGATGGCAACACGCGAGTGATGCATCACAACAGTTGGGACCGTACCATCAACGCGCGCGATTTTGCGGTTCCAACAAATGGAATGTACACGGTTCGCATTCGCGCGGCCTCACGTGTTCCGACGCGCGAGGAGGTCGTTGCCTTCGCTGATCCCGCCATTCGCGCGATGCGCGAAAAAGAAATAAGCGAGCATCCCCAGCGACGCGGTTGGATCGAAGCTCACATTGATGAAGAAATCAACCACTTTCGCGAGTCGCCGATTTATGATTACGGCCCAGCCCGCTTGAAGGTTACCGTGCATCTTAACGGCCAGCCGCAAATCATCGGCGAATTTGATGTGAATACAACGGTCGATGCCATGAAGGTCTTTGAACTTCCGGTCAAGATGACCGACGCCAAAGCTGGCATCACGCTAGAGTACGCTTACCACGTTCCGCGTCAACTTGAGAACAACAGCTTTGATCGCGACGAATTCCCGCGTCCTGAAGTCATCGTCGATTGGTTTGAAATCGAAGGTCCTGTTTATGACGCTTGGCCTCCTCAATCGTATCAACGATTGCTCAAAGCCCCTATTCCTGCGGACAAACCAGAACGTAGAAAGCTCGCTCGCTCGACTCTTGCCAGCTTCATGCCGCGCGCCTACCGTCGTCCGGTCAGCAATGCAGAAATCGAAGACAAGCTAAAGCTGTTCGATGCGGCGGCAGCGGATGAAATGACCGACGATGCGTTCCTCGCACAGCTCAAGATTCCGCTAACCGCAGTACTGGTATCGCCGAATTTTCTGTATCTCGCTGAACCATTTCGGACTGGCGTTGACGATGCTTTGACGCCTTTTGAAATTGCTTCACGACTGTCGTACTTTCTATGGTCTTCAATGCCTGACGACACACTGTTTCTGGCGGCATCGAAAGGCGACTTGCGAGATCCTAAGCAGCTCATTGCACAAGTGGACCGTATGCTGGCTGATAAAAAGATCGCTGCGGTCGGTGAGAATTTTGCTGGGCAATGGCTTGGACTGCGCGATGTAGGGGCGAATCCACCGGTCGAAGAACTTTACTCCCATTATGACAACCATGTCGAAACGTCGTTCGTGCGGCAATCAGTCGCGTTATTTGATGACATACTGAAGAATGATCGCAACTTGACCGAGTTTATCGACTCGGACCATGAGATGCTGAACGAAGTGCTGTCCCGCTACTATGGCCTTCCTCAGGTCAAAGGCGATGAAATGCGACGGGTAAAACTCTCGCCTGATTCGCATCGAGGGGGCGTACTGACCCATGGTTCCGTGCTAACCATCACCAGCAATGGCACGCGAACTTCGCCAGTGAAACGCGGTACATGGATCATGAAAAACATCCTTGGCACCGATCCTGGATTACCGGTGGCAAACGCAGGCGATATCGCTCCCAAGGTTCCGGGGATCGACAAAGCGACCGTCCGTCAACGCTTAGAGATTCATCGCGAACTCGCTCAATGCGCACGTTGCCATCGCAAGATCGACCCGCTCGGTTTTGCCCTCGACAACTTCGACGCCGCCGGTCGCTATCGGACACAAGAAGGTTTCGGCTATCAGGGACGAGTTCAAAAAGACGACCCGGTAGTGGATGCAAGTGGCGAATTGCCAGATGGCACAAAAATCAACGGCATCGAAGACTTGAAAGCCTCTCTTCTAAAAAATCAGGCAATGTTTGTGCGTTGCATTACCGAAAAAATGTTTACCTACGCTCTTGGTCGGGAAATGATGATTGCGGATTCCGAAATCATCGACGCGACGGTTGCACGGCTGACCTCGGTTGGCCCGCAGAGTAAGCCGCAGTCGCTAAGGTTGCTGATTCACGAAATAACACTCTCTCCAACTTTTGCAAAACGATGACAATGCAAATCTCGCGTCGAACCGTTCTCCGTGCCGCCGGTGCGTCGCTGGCATTACCATTGTTAGATGCAATGACACTTCCAGTGTCTGCGGCACCGTCGCAATTCAAGCCATACGATCAATCACCTGGGGCGCATCCACGATTGATCTGCTGTTATTTTTCCAATGGCGTAAATATTAAACAGTGGAAACCAACGAACAGTGGCTTGGACTATGACCCGTCGCCAACCCTAAAAGGGATGGAAGCTCATCGCAAAGACTTTACCGTTATCTCCGGACTCGGGCACCCAGCGTCCGACGGAGGACATAGCGGTGCAGACACGTGGTTGACCGGTGCCGACTTAGACGCCAAGCCCGGAAGTGACTACACCAATACGATCTCGATCGATCAGCGTCTTGCCGCCATTCATGAAAAAGAGACTCGTATCCCGTCGCTTCAATTGTCAGATCTCAGCGGCAGCGGAGCTGCGTTGCATTCGCACACCTTGTCATTCGATCATAGCGGCACGCCACTTCCCGCCGAGAATTCACCTCGGCGATTGTTCGAAAGGTTGTTCGTACCCGATCGCGCCAGTGACCGTGCAGCGACGCTGCTTCGATATCAACAACACCGCTCGATCCTCGACGCAACACTAGAAGAATCAAAGCGACTTGGCCAGAAGCTCGGTCGCGACGATCGACAGAAGCTTGCGGAGTACTTCCAGTCAGTACGGTCGACCGAACAACGAATTGAACGACTCGCGGGCTGGATTGATATCCCAAAACCGGAAGTTGATGCGAACCAATTGCAATTGGAAAGCCAACCCGCAAATGCACACGATCGTTCGATGTGGCTGGATGTGATGCTCGAGTTGTCCTATTTGGCAATGCTCACTGACACCACACGTGTGATTAGTTTCCAGTGGGCTCGCGAAGCAGCGGGATTTGGTGGCGGCGGCGAAAATCACCATGAGTTATCGCACCATGGCGGGGATGCGGGGATGTTGGAAAAACTTGCCGGGGTCGACCGATTCTATTTAAGCAAATTGGCTCGGTTCATCGATTTTCTATCCGCGACACGCGAAGGCGAAGGCCAGATGCTAGACAGTACGATCGTGATGTATGGGTCGGGCATGAACAGCGGCGAAGGCGGCGAACATTCGCCAAAGGACCTGCCGTTACTAGTCGCTGGAGGCCGCGGATTAGGCGTGAAGCACGCTGGGCACCTCGCTTTTGACCCAGAAAAACACCCTCCGATGTCAAATCTGCTGCTCACACTCGCCCAAAAAGCCGGTCTTGAAACCGACAAATTCTCGGACGCTAGTGGAACATTGGCGAATTTTTGATACGTTGTCAGAGTAGAACCATTGTCCCAATGGTTTTCCGCGCACTGGTTTTCCGTGCACGGGGAACAAAGAACTATTCCGTTTAGCATTTTTTGATTTGAACCGGTTAGCTTTTCGGGTAGAATCAGTCCGTTTGAATGGCTGCCGACCGTTCTCGTCGTTTTCTGGCAATTGTCCATGTTTCACCACCCAAAACGAAAACCACGTCATCGGCGGCTATTCGCCGAACGCCTCGAATCAAGGGACCTCTGCGCTTCTGACTGGCAAAATTCGATCAACCGACTGGATGTCAACCGCTCTGGGTCGATTGAAGCCCTTGATGCATTGGTCGTCATCAACGACTTGATGCTTTACGGCAACCGCACATTGCCTCCCAAGAGCGCTGATTACAACGGGCCGTTACGTGATGTAAATGGGGATGGGTTTGCGTCGCCGATGGATGCACTTTTGGTCATCAATTCTCTTGCCATTTCAGATGTAGGTCAGTTGGCTGCCCAAGTCCGACTTCCCAATCAGAAAGGCGAAATGATTGATGTATCGTCATTCGTAGGTCAAAACCCAGTCGTCCTCTACTTCTATCCCAAAGACGGTACACCCGGATGCACAATTGAGGCGTTGGATTTTAGCGCGAAGAAAGCTGAAATCGAATCGCTGGGTGCCAAGGTCTTTGGCGTCAGTCTCGACACCGTTAGTTCACACGATGAATTCGCTTTGAAACACGAATTGAATTTCGACATTCTTGCGGATGACCAACGAACCGCAACCAACGCTTACGGTGTACTGACTCAAACTGCAAATGGTTTGCCAATCGCCAGACGAACAACGTTTATCATCGGCAAAGATGGCCATATTGCAAAAGTGTTTACCGACGTAAAAGTGGCTTCACACGTCAGCGACGTTCTCGACGCACTGCGGAGCGGCGTAGGAAGTTAGCGGTTGTGCGGGCTTAAGCTCTCCGTCGAGCTTGTCTCGATGGAAGCCAGATTGACAAGTTCGACGGTTCTAGATTGACCCCAATGGCCTTGTGCCATTGGTGAACAAGATTAGTAGGCTAGAAACATGCGATTCGAAACCGAGCCCAATTCCCCCCAACCGCCGCCTTAGGCGGCGGTTGGGAGGAAATGGGCCCGCTGGGAGCATGACGCCATTTAGCTTGTTAATCTTTTTCACCAACCAGACGAGCTGGCTGGGGTCTCGAATCGGATTTGGGACAGTCGAACTAGCAGGGTACACACAAATAAAAATCGCTCGTATCGACGCCGACTTTTTTTTTAAAAAAGTTAGGCATACTCCGTTGACACCCGGCAATAGATCGGTAGGAGTAAGCGCCCAGCATGGCCAGTTAGTTGCGGGCCGTTGCGGCAAGTTGGCGGCGGCGGGCGGCACGCAGCTGCTTTGCGTCCGCTTTGTCTCGGCGCTC
>JAYVSE010000169.1:0-16806 GCA_043775635.1 Planctomycetaceae bacterium
GCGTGCAAATCATAACCCGAATGCGTAAGCGAGGGATCGCAGTGGTCCCTCGCTTACGCAGCGGGTTACTAAATCAACAGCCCGCTCGCGCCGTTCCGCAACTTAAGTCCACGCTATTCGAGCTCAACTCCTTTTTTCCCAGCAACATGAGTGTACCCAGCGACAGTGTAGAATCGTGAATCCATTGACAGTTTCTAAATCCTGCTCCTTTTTTCGGTTGTAACAATGAGATGTTTTCTGTACACCTTGACCCTAGGCATTACCGCTTGGGGTGGCGTAACTAATGCTGGCGATTTTCCGTTTGAAGCGATCGTTTTGAGCGATGGCGTCTTGATGATCGATAAGCACAACGGCCAAAGTTGGATCATAGAAGCAGGTGCACCCCGCCCGCCGGGTATGCCACCAACCTGGAAGCATCTGCCATTGCCGGGGGTGAGCAATGGCAACATGCCTCCAAACCATTCCGCCGGTCCAAGGAAGCCGGGGCAAAACCCGCAGGGGTCTATTGCCCCAGGACACTTCTCGCCAGGTCACTTCTCGCCAGGTCCTGTCGGGCCATCGCACAATCCTCAGGCTGGAATGCACCCCGATTTCGGTCCGATGATGTCGCCGCAAATGCCCAATATAGTGCCTATGCAACCAGGGATGCCGGGTTGGCCAGGTAGTAATGGAATGCCGAAAATGGCGCTACAAGTGCCTCTGTCAGTCCCGCCTTCGCTGCATTTTCCTTCGCCAGGTTCACCATCGCCGTCCTCGCCTCCACCCTATTCGACTCCGCAACCCAATAGCAGCGAATTACCCGCATTCTTCCCTTCGGGTTCATACTCGAACGCAGTGCCAAATCCTGAAACGGTGGCACCGCCAGAACCATTTAATGACAATTCACCTGCAAGCTCGCCTCAGCACATAGTTGCACCGGAGACGCCTACCGAATCGCATTCGGTTGCGGATCAAACGACCAGTAACAGTGGCAATCCGCCGGTCTTAATTGTCGTGTCCGATGCAGAAATTGATCTGGACGAAGTGGTACTACTTCGACTCGCATTCCCGGCAACGTTCGCTCAATCAGCACCGGCAAACGTCTCGGTTGAGTTTCCTGCGGATGGAAAATTGGTTCGGGGTGGCAATCCTTCTTCGATCAGTGACGATGTGAAGGATTCTGCAAACCGAGTAACAATGAGCCACGCTGGAGATAAACCGCTGGAACTCGTTTTTCGTTTTAGTAAGCCTGGGAAGAAACCGCTGACTGTCTCGGTGGAAACTTTAGGCCAAGTGACCTCGGTGACTGTTAATGTTATGGTCAAAGAAGACGATGACGAAAATCATCCCGAAGACGAAAAGAAGTCACCGCCAGACTCCAAGCGAAAGCATGATATTCGCAAGAAGAAATAGCAAACTATCCTGTGGATCGTTACAAACGTTATCGTGCTGGCTGGTCGGCTTTGGATGCAACCCGCAGATTGACGTCGGCTCGGGGGGATAGCAGGTGAACATGGTTCCTGCCTCCCGCAGCGGAAACCAAGTCAGATTTCTCAGCTACCAGTTGCTTCGCCATGCTGAAGCTGTTTCTTGACGTCACCAGAATCGCTTGTGGGTGTGCATCGAGAAACGCTGAAACCTTGTCGAGCTCTGCTATGTTAAAGGTGTATAGATTGCTTTTAGGAATATGCATTGTCGCCGCAAAGATGTCTCGATCGAAATAGACAACCGGCAGGGAGCGATCATTTCGCAGTAGTTGCGCGGCGTTGGCGTGAGCAGATCTTGTTTTGGAGATCAATGGCACGACTTGGCAAAAAACAAACGAAACGGAGACGATGCCCAGCGCTGTCATTAAGCCCCATCCGCCGTGACTGATTGCAAACTTTCGTTTCCATGTCATTGCGACAAGTATTCCGGCGACACAGTAAAGGACGAAGACGGTTAAAGGCAACCAGCGGTCTTCGGCCTTAAGCACTACCACTACCGTCGCCGCGATCCCGCAGATTCCAATCATGGTGGCTGATGCCCTTCTCGGGAAAGGCTGAAGATTCACGCTGATGCGATTAGCCAGATCCGGTTTGAAAACGCAGCACTCCAGCATGTTTCCCAGCATCAGAGACAACAGTGGTATCGCTGGCAAAATGTATGTCGCAAGTTTGCAACTTGACAGGGAGAAGAATCCAATCACCCAAACCGAACCGATCATCAGAAATCCGAGATCTTTGCTGCGATGATTGCGAAGTATTTCGCTGCGGCTGAACACAAAGTCACCGAGAACTAGAACCAGCATTGACGAAGGAAACATACCGAGCAACAAGATCGGTATATAAAACCACCAAGGCTGCTGATGATTAAAACCGTTGGCGAACCTAATTAAGTTATGCTTCCAAAAAAAGCTGCTTAGAAAGTCTGCGTTTTGTCCTGCAACGGCCGTGAACCATGGCACTGATACTGATGCAACGATTCCGATAAACGCGAGCCAACCCAGTGTTCTGATTCGGTGCCGCTCACCGGTAAACCATTGCACCGCAAGCAGGGGCGGTACGCAAAGTACCAAAGCAACGGGGCCTTTGGCAAGCACTCCCAATCCAACGGCGATGGCAGAAATAATCCACCACGACCAACGCAAACGGTCTTGCGCAATCGCAATGTATCCACTCAACAGACCGATGGTCGTGAACAATGTTAGCAGTGAGTCCATGATGACAAATCTGCCGGCCAAAACAAAACCGCTGCAAAGCAATAGTACGATCGCTGCGCACAATGCCGCACGGCTGCCAATCAGTCGCTTGCCCAGCCAGAAGATCGTCAAAACAGTGAACAAGGCGCTCAATGTGCACGGTAACCGAGACGCCGTTTCCGTTTGACCAAACATCGACATACTGGCCGCAGTCAGCCAATACATTAGCGGTGGTTTGTCCAGATACGGTGATCCAATCAATTTTGGCGTGACCCAGTTGCCCGACTCCAGCATCTCGATCGCGACTTGCGCGTATCGTGATTCGTCGGGTTCAATCAACGGATACGACAAGTTCGGCATTAACACAACGCAGCACACCACGAACAGCAGCAATAAAGCGACCAGTTCACGATTGAGACTCCAACGCATCCCATTTGACGTTGTTTCAGCAGCAGGTTGCGGAAAAAGTACCGTGTTCCACCAAAATCGCAGAATGGATCCGATCACCGGGATGATGTGCAGTGGAGATACCGTACTTTGGCCACCGGCGCGTGGACGGTGCGTAACGCCGACTTCCACCAGCGAGCGATTCTGAAATCGCATTTTTGTGAGCACTTCGCTATTAACAAAGAAGCCTTTCGTTTCGATCGAAATATTTTGAATCGCCTCGCGCCGAAATATTTTCATCGCGCAATCGCAATCGCGTACGCGAGTGCCAAGCAAGCTTCGGACGATGGTGTTGTAGACGCCGGAGTAGACCTTGCGCATCCAGTGATCTTGGCGATCGATACGATACCCGCAGACGACATCGTAGTTTCGCGCGAGCATTACCAAGCGATCCAACTCAGTCAGGTCGAACTGACAATCCGAGTCGGTAAACGAAACGAGATCTTTTGTGGATTCACGGAACCCTCGTGCGAGGGCCGCTCCATAGCCAAGATTCTTCGGCTGGCGGAGCAAGCGGACTGCAGGACGCTGCGTCATTTCCTGCTCTACAATGGCAGCCGTCTTGTCGGTGCAGCCATCGTCGACCACTAGTATTTCGTAGTCGTCGGTAATTGCTGACAGCGCATCGTCGGCTTCGCGTATCGCTTGACGAATCGTTTCTTGCTCATTGAAAGCAGGAAGCACTAACGAAACGCTTAAATTTGATCTGAGGGGTGCGAATAGGTTCGAACGGCCCGCGATTGGTGTCGCAGCGTGATCTAATGGAACAGCACGGGTAACATCAAGTTGATTTGCATCCATGCTGGCTCTAGTTTTATGATTCGGACACCGTTTGTTTTTATTCGAAGCTACGAATACAGAGCTTTTCGCATCAAGGCAATACTAATACTAAAACATACGAAGTTCCCAAGCCAAACGAAAATCGGTGGAACCACGCCGTCTTTTGCCAGATCCAACGACAACGCGAACAACGGGTAATACACGATCACAATCGGAAGAAAACAAATGCCGAACGTCGTCATGTAGTCCGATGTTCGCAGCAGAGTCGCAAGCGGAAGTCCAACCATGGCAAACGCGAAACAACTGAACCCACTTGCCCACCTTCGCGCTGGTTCCGTTTTAAGACGATCAAGTCGATGCCGACATCGTTCCAAGTTTTCAAACCGTCCTGCTGCTGCGGCGTCACTGACCTCGGCAAGATTTCCCGTCAGCAAGCTGAATCCGGTAAAAGCCGCGATTTCATCTTGCTGCCGATTGATGTCAGCGATCTGCATTGTTTGTGCCAATCCAACGTCCGCCAGTGACATGTGAGAGGGATTGGCACTGAGCAAATCCTCGTTTTCTGGCGGTGCAAGAGGAACCGTGTACGCCAAAGTGTCCGGGAATTGAAACGATGCTCCATCATCAAGCACGACCTCCCCTTGCGTCAAAGAAAGCACGATCGAACGTCCGTCTGCGGTGACTGACAACTTCGCTGCCATTGCCGAAATGGTCACATTAGCTCCGCCCAGGCGACGAAGCGTAATCTTCGGTTGCAACAACTGGTCCCCTTCCACTCCCAGCACATTGATCGTCAGGGGGCCATTTTGATAGCTCAAATTGCGGCTCAGTACGCTGTATGCGACTTGCTCAACGGATGCCAGCACAATCCGCTGCATCCCCGAATGCCCCCAAGTAAACGCAAGATTGACCAGCCAAACCGTCAGCAGACTGAGCAGAAACGATATCACTAACGCAGGCCGGACGATCACCGATGAGGATACTCCCATCGACTGGATGACAAATATTTCGTTGTCTGATGCCATCCGGCCAAATACCACACACACGCTGAATAAAATCGTACCAGGCAACGCGAATACGAGTGCGTTAGGTAATGCATAGGGAATCAACTGCAACACCGCCATCGGTGCCAAGCCTTGTCGAATCGCTTCGCGGGCAACGCCAATGAACATCATCAACATCGTCAGCGAGATGAGCACGAGCACAAACACCGTGAGGATCTCCCAAGTGATGGTGCGAGTGATTCTTGTAGGCCACATAACAATGTCGTCAATGAAAAGAGTCCGTGGTTTGCTAGCTTCCCTCTAGCTTCCTTGAGCTGGCTCAACGTTACCACTCCGCCGGTAAAAAACTCCTTGGTGTATTGGGGATGTAGTCGAATCTGTTACCCCACCACAACAAGGATTTTTAAACCCAGCTCACCCCTGAGTTCGTGCAGCGGCGCGATGAAGTCTGTCCATGATCGCCTGACCCAGTCCAAACGGTTCACAGGTATCGCAATGGATCATATCCAATGGTTGCTCGTCCAACCGTCTCATTGCAGCAAACAATTGATGCGCAACGTCTTCCAGGTCACCCGAGTTGCTGAGCGTTTCCACCACGACATACGGGGCGGATTCTTTCGGCGTGAGCGGCGAAAACGCGATTCGCCCGATGCGAGCTACCTGCGGCAGCGCCGCCATGTCATGCGTGCGATCAAGTAAAACCAGCGGCAAAGTTGGTGAGTAATGCTCTCGCATCATCCCAGGTGCCAATAAAACCGCTTCATCCGAGCAGCGTGGCAATTGCATCGATTCCGGCGCGACACCGAATCGGTTGGCGAGTTCCTGTAGCGAAATGGCCCCCGGTCGAAGCAGCGTTGGGATCGGGGCTCCGAGCTTAACGATCGTGGACTCCACGCCCCATCGGCAGGGACCACCGTCAAGAACCATCGCAACATGGTTGGATATACCTAACGGTCCGAACAAATGCTCGGGCTGTGTCGGGCTGATGTATTGAGATCGATTGGCGCTCGGTGCGGCAATCGGAAAGCTGCACGCGTCCAGCAAAGCAAGCGCAACATCATGGGCTGGAATTCGGACGGCGACGAAGGAGCTACCTGCGGTCACAACATCGGGAATCTCGGGCGAACGCTCACAAACAACCGTCAGCGGCCCTGGCCATAAATCGACGATCGCATCCAGTTGTTTTTGCACAATCTCCGAAGGCGGCCAACGAATAGCATCGGACAACCGGTCAATGCTAGCAATATGAACGATAAGAGGATTGTTGGTGGGACGAGATTTGGCAATAAATATCTTGTAAACCGCTGCGGCATCCCAAGCGTTTGCCGCAAGTCCATACACAGTCTCCGTCGGAATGCCCACCAATTGCCCCGCTGCGAGCAGCGATGCAGCGCGAAGAACCGTATCGTCCGTAGCTGGAAAGATCAACGCAGTGCTCGACGAGCATAAATTTCGGGAAGTAAATCGTTTCGCTCTAGTCTAACAATATGGCTTACAATCTGGAAAGCGCAAGGTTAAACGATAGCTTCAGCATTCCCGGGACATAATACCATCACCCTAACGCCGTGAACGATAATTTTGCGGAATGGCGCGAGCGGCATGTTGATTTTGTTGTGTTTTGAATTTTAGCGTGCAAATCATAACCCGAATGCGTAAGCGAGGGATCGCAGTGGCCCCTCGCTTACGCAGCGGGTTACTAAATCAACAGGCGGCGAGCCATCCGGTGCCTCCGCTTCAGAGAGACCGGACGGCTCGCGCCGTACCGCTAAAACCGTTTAATTTGCTGAAGAAAAATCTTTCACGGCGTAGCCATCACCCCTTATCAACCCCATCACCCAGCCCGGCGCAATGATACTGATTCCGGTTGAATATGCTCGCCCAGCGTTTCAATCTCAAGACGCAACAGCCTCGATGCTACGTCCTTTGCAGACGGACGATCGACGGGATCCATGGCGATCATTTCGGAAACCAACTCGGCCACCGCGTTAAGCGATTCAAGATTTTTGACCGTCGGTCCCGTCCAGGCCAGCAGTTTCAATAGCACTCGACCAAGGGCAAATACATCGGCTCCGGCTGTCGCGATCGCATCCCGGTCGTCCAGCAGTTCAGGTGCCGCATATTGCGGAGTGCCATGAAACTCTTGGTGCAAGCGAGTTCCCAGTTGTCGCGCGAAGCCAAGGTCGAGCACGGTGAGATGCCCCTGCCGCCCGACATACAAATTCTCCGGCTTTACGTCGCCATGAAGCCATGAAGCTAGATGCAAGGCTGCTAGTCCCTGTGCGGCTTGGCGAGCCATCCACAGGACAACAGGCAGTGGTTGTGGCGTGGAAGCGCGCAAGAGATCTGCCAGTGTCGCTCCCGTCAGCCGTGGCATGATCAAGAACGGTTGCGCTGAATGGAGCGACGAATCGAGGACAACGATCAGGTTCGGATGCGAAGTCGCCGTCGCCGCGTTCGCAAACCGATTCAGTTGCGCGATCGACGCCTCTCTGGATTCGCGTGCCGTCGGCACTGTCCGCAACACGTAATCGTAGCGGGGGCTGCCTTCGGCATCAGCGGGCTGGGCTTCAAAGAGTCGCGAGTGTGCTCCGACGTATACCGCCTGGCCAAGCCGCCAAATCCCCATCAACACCCGCGCCATCTCGCACTGAGCACCTGAAACTGCATGATCCGAAGCAACATTGATATTGCTGGACATGCGAAGTGACAAACTTGCCGCATTCCGGGTGTTCTGCGTGGGTTGCATGGATCTTGTGGGGCAGGCGGCGGTTAAAACGATTTGATCTATCCATCGTCGTTACGACCCTCCTAACACGAAGCTGCCCCGCCATGTCCCTAAAGTTGCCCCGCCTTATTTAATCCGATCCTTCGTCTTATTCGGTCGATTTTGCCGGAAAGTTTCAAGATTCAATTTTCGGAAACCCATTTTATTCTGGGTTCAAGAATGCAATGGCTGCATTCAAAGAAGTTGTTCCGTAGGCCAGTAAAGCCGTGCTTTTCGTCGAACTAATGGACCTGCTCAACCCGCGGAAACGTAGCCACGTCGTCATCGATGAATGGGGAAAACCCGTCGCAGCGATTTACGATCCTCTCCAGTGAATGTTGCCAGGCGATGGCAAATCCTGGGAATTTAACGCTGTTCCTCATGCTAATGGCGTATTTTTTCGCATTGCCGCCTTCTTGCGGCTGCCTTCTACCGTTGTTTTTGTTGCCCTGTCGGTCAGTGCGTATACTGGTAGTGCGATGGGACGGCAGACGGTCCTTGCGGTTTGTCCTGCAGCGTATAACTCGTTTTTTTCTTCACAACTTCCAGGAAACAGCCATGAGCGGATACGGAACGTTTTGCGAAGACTTTTATTTGAACATGAACCTCGGCACCGAGATGGACGTGCCGCAAAGTCGCGAATCGATGTTGCACTTCTTTGAGCAAGTTCAGCGTCGCTATCCGCAGATGCAACATTTTTACGGACGCGAAAAACAGGAATTTGTCCTGGAGGAAGAAAAAGGCCAAGGTCCCTATCGCTGGGTCTCTGTCGAACCTCGCCGCGTTAACAGCGGCTTCGTCAACCCAGAGAACCTGGATGATGCGATCGAACAGCACCGAAGTGTCCTTGAGCTTGTCCCCTACGAATTGTCGATCAGTCCGCTCGATTGTGAATCACTGGGCGTTGTGCTCGGCTTTGACTTCACTTGCCGTGGAAATCACAGCGAGGTCTTGGCGGAGGCGCTGGGGGTCAATCCCGGACTAGAAAAATTCCTTTCGATCCCACAGGCTCGTGTCATTTCCCATGAGCCAGCGATCCAATTTGCACTCGACGAAGACTGCAAGACCCAGTGCCGGGTGAGTTTTGAAACACGTACAACGGCGTTTCACGTCAAGACCGGCGAATTCCCCGAAGAGCAGCTTAGCGTTTATCTAATGGTTCGTCGCTTTGAAAGCTTGTCGTCCGGCGAGAACTTTGCTGACGAATTCAAACGTTTGGCAAAACTCTGTCGCGATATCGCTGACGACTACTTGGTTGAATCCGTTCTCATGCCGCTGCAGCAAGCAATCTCGCTGCGCTAGGCAGGACTGTTAAAAATTTGGGGCTGCTCGATACCGGACGGCTAGCCGCTTGTTGATTTGGTAACCCGAATGCGTAAGCGAGGGACCGCTGCGATCCCTCTCATACGCATTCGGGTTATGATTTGCACGCCAAAATTCAAAACACAACGAAATCAACAGGCCGCTCGCGCCGTTCCGCTAAAAGCGCATTTTGTTTCGGGACTGTTACTTTGCGACGAATTTGTAAATCACACCGCCGGACATCATCGTGCTCAGCAGAACTTCACCGTCGTCGGTTTGGCCGAAAGTGAACACAGGCAGCATCTGCTCGCGATGGATTGGTCGGTTTGCTACCACTTTCTTTGCTTCGCGATCGTACTTCATCGCCCACAGTCGACCTGTAACGTAATCGCCATATAGGTAGTAGCCGTCAAGCATTGGGGTTTGTTTACCGCGATAGACTGCACCGCCGGTAACCGATTTTCCCCAGTCGTCAGTATGTGGATATTCGACCAGCGGGTCGATCAAGTCAGTTCGAGGCGCAGCAGGTTTACGGTCCTCAATCGTGAACGTATGAGCTGCTTCGCGAAGACTCCAACCATAGTTCCCGCCCTTGGTAATGATGTTGACTTCTTCCCATTCGTTCTGTCCTACATCAGCGGCATACAGGTCGTGGGTTCGTGGATCAAACGACATTCGCCAAATATTGCGAATGCCGAGCGCATAGATTTCAGGCCACGCATCGGATGTGTTTGCAAACGGATTGTCTGCGGGAATACCGTAAGGCAAATCTTTTGAGCTTTTGTCGACATCGATGCGCAGAATCGAACCAAGCAGCTTGCTAAGATCCTGTCCACTTTGAAGCGGGTCGTTTCCTTTGCCGCCGTCACCCAGCGCGATGTAAAGATAGCCGTCGGAACCAAATGCAATCGTGCCACCATTGTGATTCCAAAAAGGCTGTTGAATTTCCATCAACTTGACTTCGCTATTAGAATCAGCGACATCATGCTTGGCCCCCTTCGCGGTAAAACGACTGATGATTGAGACGTGCGGTCGCTTATTCGTCGTATAGTAGACATAGAAGAATCCGTTTTCTTTGAACTTTGGATGGAAGCATAATCCCAATAAACCTTCCTCGTTTTCACGATCCTTGTACGACACACGATCGGTGAGGTCGACGAAGAGATTGCCTTCTGCAACGTTAGTATCGCTTTGGTTGATCCAGTAGACTTCGCCTTTTTGTCCTGCAACGAACAAACGTCCGGAACCATCGCCAGCACCGGTCATCACGATCGGTCGGTCGATCCTTAGTTTCGGATAGGCTTCGACAACCACGATTGGCATTGGTGAGATATCCAGATCCGCCGGCGGCTGTGCCAAATTGATCGTTGGTTGGGATTCTTGGCCGCTTGCGCAGCAGCAGCATAGCCCGAAATTTGCCAACGCGAAAAAGCTTATCATCACTAGACGAAAAGCAGGCTTAGTGAATGAGACCATCGTTGAGGGAAACCTTATGAGTCATGTGGCGCTAAATTAGTGGGATAGGCTTCCAGCCTGTCGCATTGAAAATGACAGGCTGGAAGCCTATCCCACTTCAAAAACCGGACAGTTATTGATCGAACAGTCCTTACTCGACGATTCCGAGCAACTCGACTTCGAAGATCAAAACTTCATGGGGGCCGATACCATCGTCGGGACCACGGCTTGGAGTGCCTTGGGCGCCATAGGCGAGCTGTGGTGGGATATAGAGCATCCATTTATCGCCAACTTTCATTTCTTGCAAAGCTTGTCGCCAGCCGGGGATGACTTGGCCAACGCCAAACGTCGCGGGTTCACCGCGTACCACTGAGCTGTCAAAGGTTCGGCCGTTAATCAATTTCCCTGTGTAATGAACTTTGACGGTGTTCTCAGCCGTTGGCGACTTGCCGGTACCCGCAGTAATGACTTTGTATTGCAGGCCGCTGGCAAGCTGCTTAATGCCTTCTTTCTTACCGTTTTCTTCCAGGAACAACTTACTTTTTTCAAGGTTGACAACACCCTGTTTCTTTTTGACTTCCATTTGTGATTGTTGACGTCCGCGAAGTGTCGCGTCGATTTTTTCTGCAACCGCTTGCAACTTGTCGTTGGCCAGGGCTGATTCCTTCCCGGCGACGGCGTCGGCAATTCCTTTAGCAAGTCCGGCCGCGCTGAAGTCTGCTGCTTCAAAGCCCTGTTGTGTCAATTGCTGGCCGACCGACATACCCAGGAAGTAACCGATGTCATCAGCAGTCGGAGGCGTTGCCGGAGCGGCGGGAGCAGCAGGGGCGGCGGGAGCAGCAGGGGCGGCGGGAGCGGCAGTACCTTGAGCCATACTAGTTCCTGAGGATGCAAGCGGCGCAACAAGTAACGCTGATCCGAGCATCAATTTTTGAAGTTTTGTGAAAGGGCGAACAGCAGCTAACATGAAACGGTCCTTGGGGTCGGGTCACCAATCGATTGACGGCATCCACGCATGGCTACGGGAAAACCTGGCGTCCCGACAAGCAGGACCAACAATTGAGCGATTCCGTAGGGAGGGTGGATAGTGAGTTTTAGCGTTTAACAGCACTGGAATTGATAGATGGAAGTCGACTTCAAGTCTAGCCCTCCACCCGCTAGTCACGAAGCAGTAACGCGCCGATCGCAATCGTCGCAATGATCGCAAGAACAATGGAAACTTTCTTCCATGTGATTTCGCCGCGTTGGCCGGCATCCAGTCTGGCCTCAATTTGACGTTGCAGCATACGCTGGCCAATGTCGCTAACCTGCGCTGCCGAAACATCGGCTTTTTTCTCGTTTCCGGGGAGCACAGGCACATTTTCTTCGAGGTTGTATTTTTCACCGATTTGAAGCATTTTTGCTTGCACATTTCGGGCATTGAACGGTCGATCTTCTGGCTTTTTTGCAAGCAAATCGATGATGACCTGATCCAATTCGGCAGGACACCCCGGAGCAATGTCACTCGCTTTGGGCGGAGTCGCTCGCAGATGCTGTTCAAACAATTGGGGGAATGTTTCCGCAATGTATGGCTTGCGTCCCGTCAACATTTCGTAAAGGCAACAACCCAAGGCGTACAGATCCGCCTTTCCTGAGATCGAGGCATCTCCTGTGATCTGCTCAGGTGCCATGTACGCATGGGTACCGACCGTCAATCCTTCCGACGTCAAATCAGAGGCACCCACGTCTCTCGCGATGCCGAAATCTCCAAGCTTGACCACCGCATCGCGTGTCAAAAAAAGATTTCCCGGTTTTAAATCGCGATGAATCACACCGTGATTGTGTGCACATTGCAGTGCTGAACAGATTTGTCGACCACAGTTGACAACCACTTGCCACGGCAGCGCCCCGGTGGCGTTGATCAGCTCGCGTACGGAGCCTCCTTCGACAAGCTCCATGACGTAGAACAGATTGCCATCCGTATCCTCACCCCCACCAAAATAAGAGATAATATTGGGGTGCCTAAGTTTGGCAAGAATGGTCATTTCCCTGCGAAATCGAGCACCGATCAATGGATCGCGGCTAACGGTGGGGTGCAATCGCTTGATCGCGACCAGTTGGCCGGTCGCCTTGTCCGTCGCGCTGTAAATCGTGCCGACGGTGCCTGCACCAAGCGGTGGACCGAGTTGGTAATTATCCAGCTTCAGCCCAGCCATTTTCGGTTTCCAAAGAAACTAATGAATTTCTCTACACGCCCGCAATCGACTCGATCAACACTCGCGTGTGAACTTGGCGATGTCCCGTTCGCTTCTTGAAATTCTTCCGGCGACGGAATTTCTGAACATAAATCTTCTTGTCTTGCGACAATCCGACCACCGAAGCAATCACGCTTGCACCTTCAATCGTAGGCGATCCCAGTGTCAGTCCAGCGTCGCCACCGACGCAAAGAACCTTGCTTAAAGTGATGCTTTCACCAGCGGACAGGTCACGAAAGTCCAGGTCCAGTTCCATGCCTGGTTCGACGCGGTACTGGCGACCGCCGTCCACGATGATGGCGTACATTGCAAAATCTCTGCGAATTTTGGTTCAACAACGAAATAAACCATCAACCGGACGGTTACCGTCAAGTTTCAGGGCCGCGTAGTGTAACGTCGCTGCCATTCGTCCGGAAGCCCTTTAACCGTGTGTCTACAGCTTTCTTTTTTTCGATTGCAACTCTACAACCGTTTTCACTCCGCCACGAACCGCTCCCAGGAATTCGATAATGCCAATCGCCAAGTCAGCCTCCCCTTGGTCGATCGAGGATTCGGCCGCTTGTTACCGACTAGATCGCTGGGGGGGCGGCTATTTCTCAATCGGCGAAAACGGCCATTTAATCGTTCATCCGGGCAATGGGCCCAGCGAAGCAGTTGATCTTAAACAACTTGTCGATCGACTTCTCCAACGAGATTTACGTCCGCCGATCCTGATTCGCTTCAACGGCATTCTGCGTGATCGTCTACGGTTGCTCCGTGACTGCTTCCAACGGGCGATCGATGAACACGTGTACACAGGAAAATACCGCTGCGTTTTTCCGATCAAAGTAAATCAACAGAAAGATGTCGTTGAAAAAATCATTCAATACGGTCGTGAATTCGGTTTCGGACTCGAAGCAGGCAGCAAGCCTGAATTGTTAGCGGTTGTCGCGATGACCGATCCGCAGATGCCCATCGTCTGCAACGGATTCAAGGACGACGAGTTTATCGAGATCGCAATGTTCGCGCAGCAGATCGGTCGCACCGTGATTCCGGTGGTTGAAAAGTTCAGTGAACTGGAACGGATCGTCCGGCTAGCCAAAGAAATCGGCGTGCGCCCTCAAATTGGAGTGCGAGTCAAACTGGCCGCGCGCGGTGAAGGCCGCTGGAAATCTTCGGGTGGCTATCGATCAAAATTCGGATTGACCGTGGCGGAAGTGCTCAAGGCGCTAAAGTACCTTGAAGAACGCGACATGGCTGATTGTTTTCAACTTCTGCATTTTCATCCCGGCAGCCAAATCACAAACATCGGACGGCTGAAAGCAGCCATCAACGAAGCGGCGCGCATCTACGTTGACCTCCACAAACGAGGCGCTGGCCTGCTGTTTCTAGACATCGGAGGTGGACTTGGTGTTGACTATGACGGTTCACAATCCAATGTCGAAAGCAGCATGAACTATACGACCCAGGAATATGCCAACGACGTCATCTATCAAGTGAAAACGGTCTGCGATGAAGCCGGTGTGCCGCATCCCGGTTTGTTCACCGAAAGCGGTCGCGCCGTGGCGGCGCATCACAGTGTACTAGTGTTTGACATTCTCGGTGCGTCAAGGCAAGTCGTCGATAATCTCCCTGACCGTGTCCCTGACGATTACGAACAACCTGTCTGGGACCTCTTCAACACCTATCAACAACTGACCGCCGCAAACGCCCTGGAGTCGTTCCACGATGCGCAGGCATCGCTCGACCTCGCGATGAACCTGTTTGGCGGTGGATACCTGCCGCTGGACCAACGCGCCCTTGCCGAAAGCCTATTCTTCGCGATCTGCTCCAAGGTGCGCGAATTGGCTGCGGTAATGGAATATGTACCTGAGGAGCTAACCAGTCTTGACGGCATGTTATCCGATATCTACTTCGGAAACTTTTCCATTTTTCAATCAATGCCAGACAGTTGGGCAATCGGGCAATTATTTCCGATGATGCCCATCCATCGACTGCAAGAAATGCCGACTAGGCATGCCGTGATCGGTGACATCACTTGCGATAGCGATGGCAAAATAGATTGCTTCATCGGGAACCGACAGCGAATGGAAACCATTAGGCTGCACACGACCAATGACGATCCTTACTACATCGGCGTGTTTCTTGTCGGTGCCTACCAAGAAATTCTCGGTGATCTGCACAACCTCTTCGGTGATACTCACGCGGTCCACGTCGATATCGTCGGCGACCAGCCGATGATCACCAACATCGTCAGAGGAGATACGGTTACCGAAGTGCTCGGTTACGTACAATTCGACGACAACGAGTTGATTGAAAAATTAGAACAAGCAGTTGAACAAGCCGTTCAAAGTGGTCGGATCGATAATGAACAAGCTGGTCGAGTCATCAAGTACTACGAGAAAGCGCTGCGAGGATATACGTATCTTTCGTAAACAACATGGCTTTCAATTCATACCAATACCGGCTCCCTTCTCCCCAGTACTCAGGGGAGAAGGGCTGGAATTGAACGAGTTCCCAATCGGGCTGACGCAAAAACCATTCGACTTATGTGTCGCGGTAGTTCAACGTACAATCTATACCACCGAGTTCCGAGGAATAGACTGATATTCGTTATCCGACTGAAATTGTCCTGCAATGCTTAACTTCACCTTAAACGATGGGCGTGAGATATGCTTAAAGCAATTTGCGATCGAGCGAACATATGGCGCGCGTCCCGGATTCGATTCGCAGACATACACACGGCTTCTTCGGCGGAAACTTGAGGCACGCTGTGAAAGGCTACTTCCGCCTGCTCGGCCGCTTGTCTTTATTCCTCCGCTCAATTTAGAACTGCCTGGACCGTGCTGCGTCGCGGAATTTCGTTCCGCAACCGCGACCAAAAACCACGGAAAATGCAACTCACACCTTTTCGCGTGCTGGTTTATCGACGATTTCTCGCTCACTTTGCGGGAAATCGTTTTAAAGGCGGTTCACCGTATTGATTGGGAATCGAGTGCGCACTAGGTCCTTGCTGCCAACTAGCACGAATGTGCGTTGAACGATTGTTGCTTTATAGCGGCTGTCCAAACGATCCAATCGTTTTCCCAAAACGACTTCGAGTCATCTGCTTGCGAGCCATCTGAATGCGAGCTCGACAAACCAAAGCACAGGCCGGCTGGTTACAGCGAAGGCACCGACGAAGGTCCCGTATCGGGAAGTGGATCAAATTCCGGCCCAGGCTCAGGGTTGATTTCGGGGCCAGGCTCGGGGTCCGATTCTGGTGTTGGCGTCGGATCAATCTCGGGTTTTATTACCGGGTCAGTTTCGGGCACCGGAGTCGGGTCAATTTCCGGGATCGGGTCGCGTACTGTTTGTGTGATTGGCATTCTCAATTGACCGCTTGGCAGCGGCTCCGTGTTGTTAAAAGGTTTCATCGCTGTGCGGGTCTGGGTGCAGAGATGGTACAGGAATTGCTCCGCAATACACGTACACGAATCGCATTTCGCGATTCTCTTTAAAGGAGTGATTGCAATGTCTGATAAACGCGGCCAGCAGAACACCCACGATACTGGTTCGTCGACTTCCCGCGGTCGCGATGACCTGCGAACAGCGTCGAAAAAAGATAAGCCCAAGGACCAACGTGCGGAAGGTCGGGATAAAAAGGATGCCAAGGACAAACGCGATGGAGCTAAATCCAAGTAGCTTCAAGGCGGACGCTTGCCACGCGGTGGCTGTACAGGCTTCTGCGGTGGCGTCATTGGCGTCTCGGGCTTTCAATCCCAACGAACAAGGGGCGAGTTCAATCGATTGAGCAAGTCGTTGAACCAACTGGGATGGCACCTTGTTGTCGCTTTCTTGGCGTCAGCGTAGGGCCGGCCTGTTAAAAATGGGGGGCTGACGTCAATTTAGTGTGCGCAGGAATTATCCCTTACGCCTACGGCGTTAGACATCATAGCCGAGAGTTAAAGTCGTCAATCGCGAAGGCGATTGACGCTGCAACCCTGGGCCATTTGGTGTAACGCCGTTCGCCTAAGGAACGAATGCTTGGAATAAAAAAGGCGCAATCAGTGCGGCAGGCAACCCTAAATTTTTAGCAGCCCAGCACTAAGTTCCAGTTTAGCACTTTTGGGAACTGATATTGGCACGAAAAAGGCGGCTCGCGACAATGGCGATTGAACCTTCAAACTTTCAATCTCATTG
>JAYVSE010000170.1:0-26669 GCA_043775635.1 Planctomycetaceae bacterium
ATATCATTGGACGCAGGAGCGGATGCCTGAAAAAATCCCGAGCCCTGGATTCAGCAGCGGCGAAGACATCAAGATTGTGCCAACCCTGAAACACTACTGCAAACCAATAGGGATCTGCCCACAGATTCTGCGGAAGAGCCATTGTTTTATACCCTGGATCTAGCGCAACCACGGAATATGACAGGCTGGAAGTTTGCCGCTTGAGTTCGCCTAGCATGCCAGTCGCACTGGTGCCGGCCATTGTGACAGGCTACAGTTGACGAACCATTTGATCTATTATGCAAAAAATGAAAACACTCAACCTGTGGATCAGAAAATGAGGGCGAAATGATTCTAGCTTGCGATGTGGGAGGAACTTCGACGCGGGTGGCGTTGTTTGAACCGGTCGCGGATCGAGCTGTGATGGTCGACAGCGAAACCGTCCGCAGCGCCGAATACCAAACCCTGGCGGCGATTGTGGAAGAGTTTCGTTCGCGACATCCGCAAGCCGTGTCGGCCGCCTGTTTTGGTGTCGCAGGGCCGGTGAAAGACGGGCAATGCATTACCACCAATCTGCCATGGAATGTTGAAGTTAAGCAGTTGCAAGCGGTGTTAGGGGCGAGCCAAGTAACGCTGATCAACGACCTAGTAGCGAATGCGTGGGGGATCGATTGGCTGACGCCAGACGACGTGATCTTATTGCATCCCGGTCTGACCGATGAGACAGGCAATCGAGCGGTGATCTCTCCAGGCACGGGATTGGGCGAAGCGGGAATGATTTGCGTTGATAGTCGATATCGCCCTTTCGCCTCCGAAGGCGGCCATTCCGAGTTTGGCCCTCGCAGTGATACGCAGTTTGACCTCGCCCGATATCTCGAAAGGCGATTCGGTCGGGTCAGCTACGAAAACGTACTGTCTGGGCCAGGGCTGGTGAATATCTACACATTTTTGAGGAATTCCGCGCGTGCCGAAGAACCGGAGTGGTTTGCGGAAGAGATGAAACGAACCGATCAGGCCGCTCGGATCTCGGAGGCGGCGCTCAACAGCGAGTTGCCGATCTGTGTCGATACCATGCGCATCTTCCTAGAGATATTCGGAGCCGAAGCGGGGAATCTGGCACTCAAGTTGATGGCCACCGGCGGCGTTTGGCTCGGTGGTGGAATTGTTCCGAAAATCATGCCATTGATCGTCAGCACTCCCTACTTCATGGAGGGCTTCACTGCCAAAGGCAAGCTGAGTCACATCGTCGAAAAAATCCCCATCATGGCGATTCGGAATCAGCACACAGCGCTCTTGGGGTCGGCACGCTATGCGACTCGCCAAGGACAGCCATGAACGTCAGGTACCGGATACGAATTTCCTGCTTGTTGCGAAAGCAAGCTTTTTTTTAACAATGCCCCGCTTCAATGCTGGGATTTGATCGTAGTGGGATTCGCCAGAATTCCTCAGCACACTAAAACGTTTGGAATTCTGGCGAATCCCACTACACAAAACGTTCTGCCCCAGCAACGAAGCGGGGCATTGTTTTTTAAAGCGTTTGAGTTTTGTTCCTTACTTTTCACCCCAGGATGCTGCGATGGGATTGCCGAGACCCAAGTTCCGTTTTTTAAACCAGCCAGGTCTTGTGTGCGCTAGCCTCGTGCTCGCTAGCGCCATGTTCATTGCGGTTCCCACTCAAGTCATCGCTGACCCTGGGATCATAACGGCTGATGGAAAATCCAAACAAAGACTGGCGGTGCTACTGGAGCCTTTTTATCGAGTTTGGGCCGGAAAGGAAGAACGATTTGCGTTGCATGTCGATGGCAGTATTCAAATCAAAGATAGACCCGAACCAATTTCGATTGACGTTGCAAAATTCGATGACCAAACATTCGATTTTGTCGCCACGCATCCTGATTATGCCGTCGGTGTATATCGTCGTGAGTCGTTGACGGTGATGGCGCTTCCCAAGCATGGCCGAGCCTTTGTTGGAATCGGAGCGGTTGACGGGCCTGACACATTGACTCCGCTAGGCATTTCAACTCGCTTGGCAAGCAGCGCAAGCCAAATCAACGTCTTGGTGCAAATGATAGGACAAGGCGACGCCACATCGCTGATTTCACTTGCCTCGAACCTAATCAAAATTGAACAAATGGATGGCGATGAGACTTGGCGACTCGGCGGCTCCGTGAAAATTTGGTTCGACAAAGCGGACGCTGACGGACGAATGCACCTTGCAGCCGATGGCAATCAACTCACGATCACGCGACGCAGAGATGTTACGCCAGCGGCTTCGACCACATGGTCAACATTAGAGCAGGTTGCGATCGATCGAACGGAGATGGAAACGCAGTTCGCTCGTGGAATCCGTCGGACTTGGGAAGTTGTCTGGCCGTCCCCGGAGCTGACGAATCCACGGCCAGTTTCCAAAAAGATCGCCAATGGTGAGATCAAACATGTGGAAGGCCAACGACTGGTTATTCTTTCAGGCACTCCCGAACAAATCGGTGCGGCACATGGCGAGCTATTGCGTGCGGAATCGCAACGCTGCATCGATTCCGTACTCAATGCCTTCGGTAGCGTTCAAACCATCGCTAGTGGACATTGGTTTCGCCAAGACCTCGCCGCCGCGTACGAGCGACTTCGCCCCCACATCCCAGCAGATCACATCGCGGAAACTCGTGCGCTGGCGGTCAGCCTTGGCCAGAGACCAGAGTTGCTGGAACAGCTAAATGTCTTTCCAGAAATGTTTCACTGCTCCGGCTTTGCCGTATTCGACTCTGCCACGATCGACGGCAAGCTCTACCACGGTCGCGTGCTCGATTACATGACGACGATCGGTTTACAGGATGCTGCGACAACGTTTGTCGTTTCGGTCGACGGAAAAATCCCCTTCGCCAACGTTGGCTATGCGGGATTCACCGGCAGCGTCAGCGGGATGAATGCGCAGGCAATTTCACTGGGCGAAATGGGAGGCCGAGGCGAAGGCAACTGGGACGGTGTACCGATGGCGACACTGATGCGGCGAGCACTCGAAGAGTGCTCAACGTTGGATCAGGTCACTGACTTATGGACCAAGAGCCCACGAACTTGCGAATATTACTACGTGTTTGCAGATGGAAAAACGAATGCTGCCGTGGGTGTGGCTGCGACACCGGAAAGCATCGAACTCATTGGCCCTGGGCAAGCGGACGAACGACTGGGCAGTGGAATCAAGGATGCGGTCGTCTTGTCCGCAGGCGACCGACTCGAAACGCTTCGCAGTCGCGTCATCGAAAACCATGGCAAGATCGATGCGCAAAAGGCGATGTGGTTGATGAGTCGCCCAGTTGCAATGTCATCCAACTTGCACAATGTTTTGTTCATCCCAGCGGATCGTGTGTTCTATGTCGCCAATGCGGATCACCAACATCCAGCGGCCGATCGCCCCTACGTCAAGTTTGATTTGAAATTGTTGCTCGGTGATTCCGCTTCGCTGAGCGCCGCCAGTAAGGACACATTCAAAAGTCATTGAGCATATTAACGTGGGATAGGCTTCCAGCCTGTCGTTTCTCGATTGACAGGCTGGAAGCCTATCCCACTTATTGAGGTCGGGGAGATAGTCATGTTGTTTTTTCGGTTACCAACATTGATGCTGCCGCTGGTCATTGCGGCCGTCGTTGGCAGTGACGTTTTCGCTGAAACTGCTTTGGTCAACGGGCAGAAATTTAAAGCTTATGATTCATTGGCAATCGCGATTGATTCCGAACCCAATCCAGACTCACGCGACTGCTTGATCGGTCTGCAGTGGCCAACGGCTGAATTTCTTATTGATTGCGAACCCGCCAAAGCGTGGCGTTACGACTCGTTGGTTCGGTTTCCATCGGCGATCGACACCGGTGATCTTGTGAACGACCGTGTTGCATTGGAGTGGCACATGGCACGCAGCTCCACAGGCGACATCATCACGGCACCAGCCGTATTGGTGATTCATGAATCAGGCAGCAAGATGCCCGTCGGAAAGGCATTGGCGATGCTGCTTTCGCGACACGGAATGCATGCATTCATGATTCACTTGCCAGGATATGGCGAACGCCGCAGCGATGCTCGTTTCAAAGGTGCGGCAAACCTGATTCGATTGACCCGGCAATCCATTATCGATGTGCGGCGTGCTCGTGACGCCATCGCGGTAATGCCGATGATCGAAAGTGATATCGTTGCCTTGCAAGGAACAAGCTTGGGTGGATTCATCGGATCAACCGCAGCTAGCTTAGACAATGCATTTGACGGCGTCTTTCTGATGCTGTGCGGTGGCGATCTTTTCGATGTACTTCAACATGGCCAGCGCGACGCGGAGAATATGCGTCGACAGATGGCCGAAGAGGGCTTGGCTGGGGAGGATCTCCAGCAACTTTTACACACAATCGAACCAATACGCATTGCGCATCGCTTGACCCCGGAAAGAACATGGCTGTTTTCCGGCCGCTACGACACGGTTGTGCCGCTCAAGAACGCGAATTTATTGGCCGCAGCGATTTGCCTCAGCCATGATCATCACGTGATCTACGACGTAGATCACTATTCGGGCGTTGTTCGCATTCCAGAAATGGTGACGCGGATCCAAACTGAGCTTAAAATGATCGTCACCGAAAAACTCGCATCCGCTCCAAAGCCATGAGCGGAAAATACGTTTCCGCAGTATAAAACGTTGTTAGATACTTTTTATATGCTTCCTGGTTTGCTAGGTATTGGACCAATGCTCGCTGAACTCGGCGGCTGATCGACGACGTTTTCAATCCCATGGCCAATTTTTTCATTCGAACTGACAGCGCCATTACAGGCCCTTTTTCCGGTGTGGAGCTTCGCGAAGCCGCACTGGCTGGGATTCTCGGTCCTGACTCCATCATTTCAGGCACACCCAATGGTCCTTGGCACCTTGCGTCTAACATCGGCTTGTTCTCAGAGAAGCGGATTGCTTTGCCGCATCCTCCTGACGTACAGGTGCCGCAATATCAGGTTCGCGGCATGTCCGGTGCATTTCAAGGGCCATTTAAGCTTCGTGAATTGATCGGATTTGCTGCACGAGGCATGTTGCCTACTAACGCCACCCTGCAAAGTACATCCCCCGGACCCGATGGATCACCGCAACCCTGGATTCCGGTCAGTCGAATTCAAGTTTTATCTGCCTGCCTGAACGGCAACTTGGCATTGATTGACAGCCAGGGTCATATCATCCGACGCGCCATCCATCCCATCTCGGCGCCCGTGGAAGTGGCCCATGCGCGAACACCGAGCGAGGTTGCAAAGGATGTTGATAAAAATGACGCCACCGCGTTCGCATCAACAACGACAAGTGATACGTCGCCGATTGATCAAGCCACCGCACGAGTAGTGCCGCCACCTCAGCAACTTAACGATGCTGCGTCCGTTGCCGGTCCCCCAACGGCGATTATGAAGTTGCTCCGGTTTCTTTGGCAACGTTTGCCGACGCACATCGAAGGCGGACTCGCATCGTTTGCGATGCGTCTTGTACCTCCCGCTGTCGCGCTGCTGATATTGGCAGGTAGCGGGACCGCGTATTTGTATTGGCGAAACTTACCAATGTCGCGCGGCCAAGTCCTTGGCAATTGGATTGCAACGACCGATAGCGATTCGGTTGACGCGAAACCTGCGTTCGGAATTTCTTTTAAGGAAAGCGGTGACTGCGTGATCTTCAATCCCGCTGGCGACTCTTGGTCAGGCAAATTTGAATGGGTCGCGCGGCAAGAAATAACTGACGGTTTTGCAACACAGCAATCCGTAACCACGACTATCGATAGCGCTGAGCCGAACCACACGCAAGACATGGTTCAATCGACTGACGGATACCTTCGATTTATGGGACGAGGTGATTACATGCCCAATATCGACGGCCACCCAATCCGGGACGTTTTTGTTCGCCGTGAGCCGACGGGGCTGATGCTTGGTTACTTGACGATGGTCCGCTATGGCAAAACAGGCAGGTCGCAACAAGCCGCTTGGGTGAAACTTCAAAAGCCCAAGATTCTGAAGCCGGTGAGCGAGTTGCCAGTTTTTGTAGCATCGTCAATTTCTGAACTTGAGGCTACAGAGTTATTAGCGGTCCATGGTGTGCCAGATGAAGCACGGCGGGTTTATCCCTACGATTTGCCAGGGGGGAAATTCAGCGTTGAGTTTTCAAACTCGCAATTGATTCGATACGGCAAAACGAAACTAATCATTACATCCAACTCGCACACCCACCCCGATTTCTTGCAAATGCCGAAGTAGGTCATCCCATAGGATTGAAATAGCTGGGCTCGGAACCTTCGATCCACTTGATGTTGCAACCGAGACTTGGCGTTTGCGTTTGGAGCGACGGCTTTCCGTTTAGCAAAGCGTCTATTGCTGCTCTTAAATCAGCCCCGGTCACTGGCTTTTCGGTCTTTGGTCGGCTATCGTCCAATTGGCCGCGATATACCAATTTAAAATCACCATCGAACAAGAAAAAATCAGGCGTACAGGCAGCATGATAGGCCTTCGCAACGGATTGCGTTTCATCGAACAAATAAGGAAACGCATAACCGCGAGTTGCTTTTTCTTCTCGCATCTTCTCTGGCGAATCGTCTGGGTGCGCCACAATATCGTTGCTGCTAATGCCAACGACAGGCACACCGCAAGGAATGTAGTCATCAGCGATCCGCTTGAGCTCATTGGCAACGTGCTTCACATAAGGACAGTGATTGCATAGGAAAACAACCAACAGCCCCTTGGAGCCGCGAAAATCTGCCAGGGAAACGGTTTTGCCGTCAGTATCCACAAGCGAAAACGGAGGAGCCGATGTTCCTAGTGGCAACATGGTTGAAAGCGTACGGACCATAAAAAAACTTTTGTGTGATTGGATTTTGACTCTAAGGATCGCTCTGTCAATGAGTGGGATAGGCTTCCAGCCTGTCGTATTGAAAATGACAGGCTGGAAGCCTATCCCACTTCAAAAACCGGTCAGTTATTGTTCGAACGGTCCTAAGGTTGGCTGGCGGCGCCAAGCTTTTTCAACAACCGGCCGGGACTACCCATCATGTTGTAACCGCCGTCGACATGTAGGATTTCACCCGTGATCCCCTCGCTTGCACTGCTCAATAAGAACGCACCTGTTTTACCAACTTCTTCATGGGAAACATTCCGTCCCAGAGGAGCCATGTGCTCATACAGTTTCAGCATCTCTTCTACACCTGCGGCGCGGCCGGCGAGGGTCCGGATCGGTCCCGCCGATAGCGCGTTGACACGTACACTTTGTGGCCCCATATCGTAGGCAAGGTAGCGAACCGTCGCGTCCAGCGCTGCTTTACAAATGCCCATCACGTTATAACCAGGCACACATTTTTCACCACCGAAGTAAGTCATGGTGGCAATTGATGCGCCTGGACTGAGATAGTCTTTCGCCGCCGCCGTGACTGCGATCAGGGTATAGACGCTGATATCCATTGCCAGCTTGAATCCAGCTCGGCTGGTGAACACAGTATCGCGCGACAAGTCGTTGAGATCCGCGAAAGCGATCGAATGCAAAATAAAATCGATCTTGCCGAATTTTTCGGCCGCCGTGCTCATCACCGAGCGGATGTCTTCGTCGTTCTGCGCGTCCATCGGAACTAAGAACGCGGCATTAGGGCAGGTATCAGTGAGTTGTGACACTCGCCGCCGATTTCTTTGACGTTCATCGTCTGGACGATCGGGCAAATGTGTAAATCCACAGACGCCGCCGCCGTTCATGACCTGTTGTGCGATGGCCCAAGCGATCGAATGATCGTTAGCGACACCGAGGATTAAACCTTTTTTACCTGTGAAGTCCATCAAACCCGCTCGCAATGAAAATGCGTAAAATGATCGCGACGCTGCGATTCCCAGGGTCGAAAGCATAACGTACCACCCCGCATCTCGTCCATGAACCTTCGCCGTCAACAATGACTAAGGCCAAATGAATCCTGATCCACTCACCCAACCAGTCGCTGCAAACGAACGCAGTTTTGACGCAAGTGCCATATCCGCAAGGCTGTTACGGCGATGGTTAGAAATCGCGACGTCACGCTCAACCAGACCTGGACAATGGCGGCGTCCGACGGATCGCTGGATCACGATCCTGGTCGAGGAAATCGGCAAATCCCTGGGTGCCAGCTCGGTTCAACTACTCGCTCAGGTCGGGCAACGCTGGGATGTGATCTCCCAGTATGGCAGTACGGCGACGCCAGGAGCGGTACCGATCGCTCCGACCGATCTTGTGCCAAACGACTCAGCCTCCAGCGTCGCCGGCGCCACGAGCACATTAGTCACCATGGCTCTCGATTCCGTGCAACCCATTTTTCGTGAACAAACGGTTGCGGCGGCCATTCATCGTGGCGGCGAGATTATCGACGGCGACTGGTCTCGCCTTGCGACTGGCCCAGGTGTGAATTCCGATTCGTTCGATTCATCGAGCTCAAGCCAATTGGCCCCTGCAGTGCTGGTCATTCGTTTCCCATCCGCAAGCAACCACCCGCCTGCTCGCTTGATTGAAACCGTCGCCGCTGTCGCCGCAATACTGCAATCGCTCGATCGCCAACAGTTTCAACTCGGAATTGCCTCCGATGCAGCTCAGCACCTGCGTCGCTTGCTTGACCTTTCCATTCGTTGGACGCAGATTGAAAACACGGAAGAGCTACTTGAAGCGATCGCTGCTTCTTCAGCGGAAATGCTAGGAGCGGAACGCGCAAGCATCTTTCTCTGGGAAAAGAAACGTGGCAAGCTTGTCGCGCGACCTGCACTTGGTGTGGAAGGTGGCAAGTTAGAAGTCGATGACAACGTGGGGATCGTTGGATCCGTGCTTTCCACAGGCCGAGCGAAGATTTGGAATCAATCGGAAGACAGTGAGTCTGAAATCAATCGTGCGATCGACAAGCGGTTAAAGTTCAATACGCGCTCGCTTGTTGCCGTACCACTTCGCTCACCGACGGGATCGTTGCTAGGCGTGTTTGAAGTACTTAACAAAAAACTTGGCGGCTTTGATGCTGGCGATGCTTCGCGATTGATCGATTTGGCGAGACATGCTGCGGCTGCAATTCAAGACACGGAGACTCGGCATCGACTGACCTCGGTGCGGGACCGCTTGCTTCGTGATGCTGCATCGAAGTACGAAGTCATTGGTGATTCACCTGCGATTCGCACGCTTCGCGATACGGTGTCGCGCGTCGCAAAAACGGACCTTGCCGTGTTGGCTCTCGGTGAAAACGGAACAGGCAAAGAAGTGCTGGCACGCAGCATCCACTTTCAAAGTTCTCGGCGCGATCAACCATTTGTGGCTGTGAACTGTGCGGCGCTGGTGGAAACACTATTGGAAAGTGAGTTGTTTGGACACGAACGTGGTGCGTTCACCGACGCTGTTCAAGCGAGACCAGGGAAATTCGAGTTAGCCAGCGGCGGGACACTTTTTCTTGATGAGATCGGCGATATGAGCCCTGGTGGCCAAGCCAAGCTGTTGCGAGTGTTGGAAGAAAAGATCGTTGTTCGCGTCGGTGGCTCGATACCGATTCCTGTCGATGTACGCATTATCGCAGCGACGAATCAGTCACTGCGTGAACTTGTCGCCACCAAGAGATTTCGTGAAGACCTATTCTTTCGTCTCAATGTTGTTTCGTTCCGCTTACCGCCATTGCGTGAACGAGGCGACGACATCTTGACCCTGGCGGAGCACTTTCTTGCCCAGTTCTCGGTTCAAATCGGGCGGGCTCAACCAAGCTTTTCCGATGAAGCCAAGCAAGCGTTACTACAGTATCGTTGGCCCGGAAATGTCCGCGAGTTGCGAAATATCATGGAGCGCACTTCCTATTTATCGCTCGCTGAAACATTGACAGAGTATGACCTCGGATTGACGCCGTGGGATTCGCCCATGACTCCAACCGCCGCCGGCGCATCAAACTATAAAGCAGCTCTCGAACGCAGAAAAACGACGGATGCAATCATCCCGCTTGGTGATGCAACTCGCGACTTTCAGATTGAGCATATCCAGCATGCGATTGACAACCAACGCGGCAATATGACCAACGCTGCGGAATCGCTTGGGCTGCATCGATCGAACCTGTACCGAAAAATGCGGCAACTCGGTATGAAAACCGACGAAGATCAAGATTAGTGCTGCGTCATTCCGTTTCCCAACGGATGGCCAGGATTCTTGCCGTGACTAAAAAAACGGCTCCGCAAACCATCAGCACACTCATTTGGGGCCAAAGGTCGCTGACCGGTAATTCACGCCAAAAGACTTTATCATAACCATCCAGAGCCCAGGCATTGAAGGTCCATAAGCCAGCTTCTCGTAGTGCTGGGCTCATCACGTATCGTGGAACCATTGAACCACCAAGTGCACTCATCGTCAGCACGACGACAACGGACAAACCGTTAAGCTGCCCTCGCGTCCGGCAGATTGTCGCGAGCAATAGCCCAAATGCAGCAGCCGCGCCCGCCGTGACAGTGGTCATGATCAGAAACCCATCGACATTGCCGAGTAAGTCGATTCCAAAAACGAGTTGCCCCCAGGTGAACATGGCCGATGTTTGAACGATGCCAAGTGCGGTCAAGTAGAACCACTTGCCCAGCAGCAACTGGTCCATCGACAGCCCCGTGGTTAGCAGCCGGTCGAGTGTTTGATTCTCACGCTCTTCCAGCAATGCGCCGCCACCGCCCGTTGCACCGAAAAGTAAAAACATCACAGCGATGCCCGCGGCATACATACTGACAACCGGATTGCTCTTTCCACTGCCAAGTACATCGACGATGCGAACGGTTGGTGGAATGAACGTCGTCGGCAGCGAACCAATGGCTGCGCCGTTCGACGCAGCGTTGCCAATCGCTGCTACTCCACCGGTTTGAGAGATCTCATTGTGGGCTTGATGAGAAATCATCGCGCGTTGAACGAATGCGGAGACGATTTGAGGGGCGACTTGATCCGAAGCATCGCTGAGCAGGTCCGCCGCGATCCCGCTTTTTTCACTTCGAAGTAAGATCGCCATGGCAGCGGTCCCACGACGGACCATCTCGGTCGCTTGCGTTTCGGTAAGTCCGTCGTCAGGGAATCGCAGCCCCGCTGTTGCATGCAATGACGAAATGATCGCGCGGCTTTGTGGTGAGTCGACAAGGTCAACAGCGACAACTTTGATTTTTGGCGTGGTACCAACTCCAACAGCACCGCCGAAGATAATCGCGAAAATGCTGAAGAACGCAACCGGGACCACGAACGTCAATATCAGCTCGACGCGGTTGTGCAGCAATCTTCGCAGACTGACCATCAGAACGGTTGCGATCATCTTGAGCGGTTAGTCTCGCAGTTCTTGGCCGGTCAAATGTAAAAACACGTCATGCAATGAGGGAGCACGAACTTCGACGTTCAAAACTCCATAACCCGCATTCTTTACCCCTTGTAACAAACTCGGCAATTGTCCCGCCACATCGCTCACGCGAGTTTCCAATACATCACGAGGCATTTCACTGCTGACGTGCCAGGGTGCCAGCGAATCTGGTGTCGCCCCGGCCAACGGCCTATCGATGCGGAATTTTACATGTCGCGAGGCTCCGATGGTCGCGTCAACGAGTTCCCCGAGCGTACCATCGGCGATCACGATGCCACGATCGATGATCACGATCCGGTCGCAACGTTGCTCGGCTTCATCAAGGTGGTGTGTTGTTAGCAGGATCGATGTCCCGAGTGCGTGCAATTCGTCAAGCATCTGAAAAATCCGTTGACGACTTTGCGGATCGACGCCTACCGTCGGTTCATCGAGCAACAGGAGTTGAGGACGATGCATGACACCGCAGGCAAGGTTCACACGTCGTTTCATCCCGCCAGAAAATCCGCCGACCAGTTCGTGTTGCCGATCCGCGAGCCCTGTCCATTGCAAAGCCCAATCTACGCGTTCAACCAGCGTTTTCCCTCTGAGCCCATGGAACCGCGCAAATGCCACCAAATTTTCACGTGTGGTAAGGTCGGCATAAATCGCCAGATCTTGCGGTACCAAGCCCAACGGTTCGCGCTGGCCGCTGGCGGGTAGGCGTTTGCCGAGCAATTCGATCGACCCCTGATCCGGCTTCGTTCGGCCCGCCAAACAGCGGATCAGCGTTGTCTTGCCAGCCCCGTTGGGACCTACTAATGCTAGACGCTCCCCAGCATTTAAGCTGAACGTGACACCGCGAAGCGCTTCTACCGAGCGAAAACGCTTTTTTAAACCGTCGACTCGAAGTGCGAGTGGGGTCATCGAAATCGGTGCTTGCGAAAATGTTTCGGAACTGGGCTGATGACTCGACACACTTATCATCGGAGGTCTTTTTCAAGTATATTTGATATTGGCGACGGACGTGACGCATCGTCCTACCACGCTGGCCTTTATTCGCGGACCTTTGGTATCATTGCTATTCGTCCCGTGAACGTGAACCCAATGTCCTGCAAAGACTTAACCCGATGGAAAACCCTCGCCCGCAAGGTAATTCTGCCCAAGGCGCAGCATCCCAAGGCGTTACGAACCACCGTTCAGCCCAGGGCGCGGCGGTCCAGGAACCTTTGAGCCAGCCAGATCCGTACGAGCGACAGCCGCGTCGCGGCTTGAGCCAGCAAGGCAAGATCGAGGCGAGCCCGTGGAAAGAGAATCACGGCAACCTGCTGTTGGCCATTTTGATAACGTTGTGTCTGATCGGTGTGGTCAGCATTGCTTGGCAACAGGCCAATGCGTTTAACCCGCCCCGATTTCCAAGTCGTTTAAATACAAGCGGTGATGACTCCAACAACGGTCAAATCAGCTCGGACATTGACGCTGCAAACTCAAATCAAGTGCTAAGAACCGTAGAACTGAAGATCATTGGAGCAGCGTCAGATCTTGGACTCATGAAAATTGCGATTTATTCGACAAATGAAGGATTTAACGATCCAGCCCGCGCGCTCGATGTTGATAGTTGGAAAATTGTAAATGGCGTCTGCAGCGGCAAACTTCAAATGCCCGCTAGCATTCGGCAGCTTGCCATCTGTGCGTATCACGACGAAAACATGAACGATCAATTAGATAAAAACTCACTTGGAATCCCTGCGGAGCGGTATGGCTTTTCGGGTGGGGCCAGAGGACTGACGGGGCCCCCGTCATATGCCGAAGCCAAGGTTTCCCTTGGCGACAAGCCGATCGATATTTCGATTCGTTGATCAAGCTGGCAGATCCCAGAGTAAAGATCGAGGACAAAAGCAGACTTGGCGTATCCACAGTTAGCTCTTTTTTGCTAACTAAAGAGTCAATTTGGATGCGAGACCCATGCCGACGCAATTGACCCGATACATCCTCTGCGAAATCGTTAAGATATTCGCCGTTGCGCTAATCGTACTGACGATGCTGATACTGCTTATCGGCGTCGGGCGCGAGTTGTTGCGACAAGGCTTGGGGCCGATCGCTGTGTTGCAAATGCTACCGTACATTCTCCCGGTAAGTCTGCAGTACGCTGTCCCGGCGACTGCCTTGTTCGCGGTTAGCTGCGTGTACGGTCGCATGTCAGCCGACGGGGAAGTGTCAACGGTAAAATCCGTTGGCGTCTCACCGCTAAGGCTAGTTCTACCCGGAATCGTTTTTTCTGCTGTGCTCAGCCCTTTATCGGTTTATGTCAGCGACTTAGCCGTCTCGTGGGGCAGACCGGGAATGAACAAGGTAGTGATCATGTCGATTGAACAGATCGCGTATCGCGTCCTGCGGGCTCAACATTTCTTCAGCTCACCCCACGGATTCGAGATCAGTGTTCAGGGCGTGGATCAGGACAGGTTGGTTCAGCCGATGATTTCCGTACGCCAGAACGCGAGAAAATCGCGAATCGAGTTGTCTGCGCGCGAAGGTAGTTTGCATTTCGACGCCCAGTCACGGTCATTGCTGCTGCGATTGACTGACAGCAAGGTCCAGGGTGGCAACGGATTTGAGGGTTTTGTGCCGGGAGCGACGGAGTTTCGTATTTCGCTTGACAAAGCTTTAGGCGAGCAACCAACAAGTCACCGAAGCCCAAGTGAACTCCCCTTGCAAACGATTGGCCGGGAATCAATTCAACAAGATCAGCGAACGCATGAATCCGTTGGTTATCTTGCGGCGAATACTGGTTTTGCGTTGTTGACAGCGCGATGGGAAGAAATTGCTGGCAACATTGGCGCTGCCTATCAGGCAAGAATTAAACACAGTCGGTCTCGATTATCGCGATTGCATACGGAACCATGGCGTCGGTGGGCCGAAGGTTTTAGTTGCTTTTGTTTCGTTTTGGTCGGTGCACCGTTGGCGATGATTGCCAAAACAGCCGACTACTGGCGCAGCTTTGGAATGTGTTTCTTGCCAACGCTGCTCGTATACTATCCCATATTTATTTTCGGACTTGACCAGGCCAAAGCAGGCACACTGCCGCCCTACTCGGTGTGGCTTGGAAATGCTATCTTGTTTGCCGTTGGAATTTCGCTCCTGAGGCGAGTTCAACAAAACTAAAAATCTCGCCTTAAATCAGTATCCGATTCTCAACTTCTACTAAGTGCTTCTATGACCGACTTCGCCGCGAAATTACTCTCCCGAATTGAACATCAACAAGCGGTCGTAGGAGTCATTGGACTTGGATACGTCGGATTGCCGCTGATCGACGCCTTTACAAAGGCCGGGTTAACCTGTTTAGGCTTCGACATCGATCCCAAAAAAGTTCAATCGTTGTCCAATGGCCAAAGCTATATCAAGCATATTGCATCCGAACAAATCGCTGGCTGGATAAGTGCCAAACATTTTTCAGCAACGACGGACATGTCACGATTGTCGGAGCCAGATGTGCTGGTCATTTGTGTTCCAACGCCCCTTGACGAAGCCCGCGATCCTGACTTGCAATACATTGTTGGAACTGCGGAGCACATTGCAACGAGCCTTCGTTGTGGGCAATTGATTGTTCTGGAAAGCACAACCTACCCAACGACAACCAGAGACGTACTGGTGCCGATTCTTGCTCGATCAGGGCTGGAGATCGGTCGAGACTATTTCGTGGCTTACAGCCCCGAACGTGAAGACCCGGGAAATCCAAATTTCACAGCAGCAGGCATTCCCAAGGTTGTCGGTGGAATGGACGAGACATCGTTGACTTTGGCAAGGACACTCTATAACGCCGCCGTCGCCGGCACAGTACCGGTCAGCAGTTGCGAAGTTGCCGAAGCGGCCAAAGTGCTCGAAAATATCTATCGAGCCGTAAACATCGCCTTGGTCAATGAACTCAAAATGTTATTTGACACGATGGGTATCGACGTTTGGGAAGTCATTAACGCCGCGAAGACAAAACCGTTCGGTTTTCAAGCGTTCTATCCCGGACCAGGCTTAGGCGGTCACTGCATTCCCATCGACCCGTTCTACCTGTCGTGGTTGGCTCGCAAGTATGGTTACACGACTAGGTTTATCGAACTGGCGGGTGAGGTTAACCGCAGCATGCCGTTGTACGTGATCACGCGGCTAGCCGATTTTTTGAACGAAAAAGCCAAAGCGATTAGAAACAGTCGCATCTGTGTGCTTGGTGTTGCCTATAAGAAGGATGTCGACGATCCACGGGAAAGCCCATCATTTGTACTGCTTGAACTCTTGTGTGCTCGGGGAGCCAACGTCACCTACAGCGATCCCCATGTGCCATCACTCCCCGCAATGAGACACCATCACTTGCCCTCGATGGAAAGCCAAACGCTAACACCGGAATTCTTGGCATCACAAGACTGCGTCTTAATAGCAACCGATCACACTGCCTTTGATTACGATTTGATTGTCCGCCATTCGGCGTTGACGGTTGATACTCGGAACGCAACGGCAAATGTAAAAGAAGGACGCGAGAGAATTCGCAAAGCATAAAGGATATCAGCCCATGGACGAACAATTTTTACAACTTGTGGCAACGTTTGTTTTTGCGAGCTGCTTCCTCCCGTCGCTCGATGCCCAAACCTTGCATCCAGCGACGGCCACCGATAGCCTAACGATCGATGAGCCCTCAATAAATGAACCCGCGCTCGAAGTCTTGGATTTAGGACCGCTGGAAGAACCCGCTGACCGAATTGAAAAATGCGAAACTCGCAACGCTTGCGAAAATGCCGATATTAAGTCCAATTGCCTTTTTGCGCTCGTGGCGGCGACGGGTTTTGCAGCGGGAAAACTGGTTGACGCTGTTCGTGAAATGGGGCCGCTGCCCAGTGGACTTACTCGTTCGCGGTGGGCGATGGATGATCCCGAATATGCAGCGAAGTACGCAAGCGGTGCCGATAAGTCCGATATCGTTGGCAAAGTGAAACAAGCATCTGACGCAAGATTCATTGATGGCTCCAGCGGCTGGTATATGTCTGGAGGATTGACCTCGCTTGCCGAGAGCGAACATTCGCTTGCTTCGATAGAAGCTGGATACGAAGGTTATTGGACTTCGTACCTAACGTCTCGCATCGGTATCATTGGCGCCATCAATGACAATGACGGGTATATCGGTGCTGAAACGGGCCTGAGATTGCAAACACCGACTCGTCTGGCCCCATTTGTCGGTGCGGGCCTATTTGGTGGCTTTGCAAGCCAATCCGTACCGGCCAATAACGATGGTATCGATAACGATCAAGACAAGATTATTGACGAGTTCGATGAGGAGCAATTCAGGTTGTCTGGCTCATTGATTGGGGTCTATCCTGAAATCGGACTTCATTTCTGGTGGTCACCGCGAGTGCGCCTAACCGGCTTCTACCGATATTTGATCACCACTGAAGGTCGCGACGCTGATTCCTGGCTCTGTGGTTTTGGCATTGCGCTTATGTCCGGCAATTGAGTTATGTCCGGCAATTGAGTTGGTAGGGACGAGATTGATACGATCGGCCAGGGCAACGGATGGAGGCAACGAACGTCGTCTTCATTGTTAACAAACAAGACGACGTCACCCGTTGCAAAACCAGACAAGTCAATCGTGCCTAGACCACGGTATTCCTGCTCGCTTGTCCAATCGTAAGTCGTGCCAGCGGCCTGAAATCGCCAGCGGTGTTCCTTGTTAAGACTCGCCAGTGTCTCCTTGCCACCATAGACGACCGATTGAATTCCCATTCGCTCGGCAACGCTGCGGTTGATGGCGACACCATAAGGCTCGGCATCCCAGCGATTAAGGTGCGGGCGAAATTTGCGATGCGACAACCATTCCAAAATGGGAAGAGCGGTAAAGCAAACGACAGGTGTCGACGACGCTGTCGTTCGATGGGAACCGACTAGTCGCTGCTCGTGAACGATTCGGCGCAACGTTTCCAGCGGCGATGATGGCTCGCTGGCAGGCTCCGAGAGTAGCAGCCAATCCTTGAATTGCTGCGGCGATTGTCCCGGCCAAGGCCCCGTTCGCTCTCGTGTTGAGTGGATCAGCCAACGATCGGGATGCTGAATTAACGATTCCACGATCGTCGCCTCGTTACCGATGGGCGACAGATTTTCGCTGGACGCAACCTTGTTTTGCGGCTCAAGATTCAACCAATAGCCGATCGCACCGCGAGCAATCAATTCCTTGGCAGCTTGGTCGCTGGCACTCGTAACGAGTACTTGCACCTGAGCCGCCGGTTCGCGTTCAAGCCGGTCACAAAGCAACCGCATGATCTTGCCACCTGGTCGGACAAAGGTTGCATCAACTCGATCGGCAAGCTCGATGGCAAGTTTGTCGCGACAAAAGGAGGCAATGTCGATCAAAACCCACGGATCTGCTGCGTCCGAATTCGCAACCCTGACCGGTTCAAAGCCAAGCAATTCGCAAGCGCGATCGGTCCACAGATGAGCAGCGGTGTCGCGAACGACAAGAGTTCGATCACCTCGCAGATTGGCAACTTCGACAAATCGACGAGCAACGGCGATCGACGCGCGTTTTGAAATCAGGTTTCTACCAAGCCGGCTGCAAACGACCGAGTGCCAAGGTCGCGCATCACTTGTCAACGGCTCGGGAAGCTCGATACCAAGCTCCCGAGTTATTTCGTCACGTTGCAAATTCAGACGGACGTTTGGCATCAAAACGCATCATTTTTTAGTCTTAGGCAAGCCTTCAAGTTGCTTCGTATAGATCTCGGGAAGCTGCGATCCAATTCGGCGACTGGTGGCACTAGAACCAGGCTCAGGCGGAAAGTCTTCACCGCGAACGGCTGAACCCAGAGGCGTCGTGACCGAATCGTTGATTGTCTTCAAATAAGCTTGAAGCTTCCAGGCTGGGATGACGGTGACACCTAATTCGATCGCTTCTGCTTTCAATTTGCCAATCGTAGCCAGGAATTGATTGTCGGCTTCACCGGCGGCGGGGTCCGCCCCTGCGCTAGCTTCTGGTTGTTCGCCAATGACCAAGAATCGAACGCTTGAATCGAGTTTGCCTTCGATACCACCGTTCTTCGTGATCACAGCAGCGATTTCCGCACCGGCGAGCTCAACCATCGAGCGGAGTTGTTCAACATCGCTGCGTTGATCCCCATCGATATCGATGTCGCCTGCGAGCGCGATGCGGACCTTTCGACCGGGTGCCCAAAACGGCGAGTAGATTTTATCGCCTTTGATCAGCGGGTTTCGGTACGAAGGGTTGCCGATAACACGTGCTCGGGATGAGTTTGCGTCCAACACTTTGACAACTTCAATGGTCGCTTTGACTGGGGCGTCTTGAAGATTGATAGAATCTGCGGCAATGACACCAAACTGAACTCCCGCACGGAGTGCATCGGCGCTGCCAAGGTTGATAATCACGAGGTCGCCAGGCGGAACAACGAACGTGAGCTCGCCTTGAACGTTCTCGAACTTATCGCTACGTAGGCGATTTAGCTCCTGTCGTTGGTTTTCAATCGTGCTTTTATAGACCGTTGCTTCTGCCACTAGTTTGTTCTTTTCATCCGCCGCAATTTTTCTGGTTTTTTGCAATTCACTGACCGTCTTATTCAATGTGTCTTTCAGTTCTTCCCCGTTCTTCTTCATCTTCCCGCGGTCTTCGATAAATTCAGCGGTTGCCTTTTCAAGCTTCACATTCGCGGTGTCTCGATTTTTTTCGGCTTCTACCTGTGCTGTCCGAGCATTGGTTACATCGCTATCCGCTTGGGTGCGAATGGCTTTTGCTTCTTGAACCGCTTGACCATATTGATCGTTACGTCCACGTATCGCAGTGACCAGGAACTCCGGCAGAGCTGGGTAATTTTTATTGGCGGCATCCACATCGGGGCCAAAGTACACCATGTCCTGAAGAAACCTTTTTTCAATCGCTTCCATGCTGGGATCTCCACCGGCAGATTGACTCAGCTCTTCAAAAGTTGCTTCGCTGATTTGCCCGTCACCCAACATTGCCTTCATGAGGTCAGCTTGGCTGGTTTTGACTCGCAGTGCGTCGTTCGCATTGGCCAACTGCTGAGCAGCACGCGCTGCTTCAATCGCTTTCGTATCTCCCCAACTCCAGAAAAAGTAATTGAGGGCGAGCGACAGAACCAACAAAATGAGGCTTGCGATCAAACCGCCGCGAATCACGGAATCGTCACGAGCTGCCATATCAAATCATCCTTATCAACTGACCAGTGAGCCAGAAAGACCATACATAATTGAGGCCAGCCGGATTAACCAGAAATCCGGCAGCGAGCGAATCGGGGGCTGGCCAGTCTGCCACCGACTCACCACTCTATTTACGACGAAAAAATATTCTACCGCTTCGGCCGCAAAATGGATCAGCAAATGGCACCATTTTTCTGACTTTGCCGGTTAACGCGACCAATCGACGAGGCACGTTCCTATGGCACCAAAAAGACAATCCAGCAATAAACCCGATCGAAGCACCAGCGGAGGCGATTCTCAGCTCCATTTTGCAGGATTTGAGCCAGAACCCATCCCCGCACTGGCGGAAACAAACTCCGCTCCACTGGACACTACGGTCGCGCCCTGTGAATTCGAAGATTTGCCGCCGTTGAACGAGAAATTGGTCATCATTGTCGATTCTCATTCGTTGATTTACCAGCTATTTCACGCACTACCGCCAATGAACAGCCCTGCTGGGCTGCCGGTTTCAACCGTTCATGGCTTTGTCGGAGACTTGCTTGAGCTCATTCGTCGCAAATCACCTGATTACATCATCTGCGCGTTTGACCTCAGTGAAATCACCTTTCGAAACCAGTTGTTCGACCAGTACAAGGCGCACCGTGAATCGATGCCGGACGAACTGCGGCAACAGATTCCACTGATCCGGGTGGCCGTCGATGCGATGGGCATCGGCATCATGGAATGCGCGGGGTTTGAGGCTGATGACATTTTGGCGACTGTCAGCAAGCAGGTTGATACAGCGGGTGGGCGTTGTTTGATCGTGACCAGCGATAAGGATTGCCGACAGCTAATCACCGACCGTGTCCGGCTTTATAACATCCGCAAGAACTTGGAGATGGGAGCCGAAGAATTGTTAGCGGATTGGGGCATTCGTCCCGACCAAGTCATCGACTACCAGGCACTTGTCGGTGACCCGGTCGATAACGTACCAGGCGTGCCACTGATCGGTCCCAAGTTCGCGCGACAATTGCTGAATCAGTTTGAAACGCTCGATGGTGTGCTCGACAACGCAGACTCCATCACCGGAACGAAGCGAAAGGAAAACCTAAAAACCGGCCGCGAACGCGCGATGCTTAGCCGCCAATTAGTCGCGCTGCGAACCGACGTGCCATGTTCGGTTCCCTGGAGCCGCTCTACGTTTGCACCGGACTTTGAACGGCTTGATGTGATGCTGGATCAATTCGGATTCCGTCGATTGCGGACGAGGATCTCCGAGCTCGCTGGGCGTACGATTTCCGAACCCAACGAGGCCTATCGAACTACAGGCAGCAGCAAGCAACTTGCTCCGGCAACCAATACAACTCCCTGGCTTTCGCAATACGAAACGATTACGGACCTCGTTGCACTGGACGACCTAGTCGCGCGGCTCGCTGAAGCCACCCAAATCGCAATTGATACCGAGACCACAGGTACCGATCCACGAGGCTGCGAGCTCGTCGGGATCTCGATTGCCTGGCGAACGGAAGCGGCTGCGTATATTCCCATTCGGTCACCGGAGGGTGAGCCAGCACTGAAGCTTCGTGACGTGATCGAGCGTTTACGACCGATCTTGGAAAATGCCCAGGTAGAAAAAATTGGCCAAAATCTGAAGTTCGACATCGTCGTATTACGATCGGCTGGATTAACCGTTCGTGGAATGAGCACGGACACCATGGTCGCGGATTACTTACTCCATCCGGGCAGGCGAAATCACACGCTCGACGATTTGTCGGAACGATACCTTGGCTACCATGCGACTTCGATCAAAGACTTAATTGGCAGTGGCAGCAATGAGCTGACGATGGATCAAGTGCCGCTGCTAAAAGTTGCTGCCTATGCCTGCGAAGACGTCGACATTCCATTTCGCATTGCACCGATGGTACGTGAGCAACTGGAGTCGCTTGGACTAGCTGAACTCTATCGCGACGTGGAAATGCCGCTTATCGAAGTGTTAGCAGAAATGGAATTCAACGGAATTCATGTTGATGTCAGCCACTTGGCATTGATGAGTAACCTGTTCGCAACGAAGATCCATTTGTTGCAGGAAGAAATCTATGCCGCAGCGGGCGGACCGCTGAATCTCGATAGTCCAAAGCAACTTGCCGTGCTTCTATTTGAGAAATTGGGATTGCCCATTATCAAGAAAACGAAGACAGGAGCGAGCACTGACGTCGATGTCCTGCAAACCCTCGCCGCAACTCATGCGTTACCGGCAAAGATTATCGACTATCGCCAAGCAACCAAGCTGAAAAACACTTACATCGATGCGTTACCAAAGCTCGTGAATGCAAAGACCGGCCGAGTGCACACATCGTTTCGGCAAGACGTTGCCGCTACTGGTCGCTTGAGCAGTACCGATCCCAACTTGCAAAACATCCCGATCCGCACCGAAGAGGGACGTGCGATTCGTGGTGCCTTTCGTGCGGGGGTTGATGGTTGGATGTTGCTGGCCGCCGACTATTCGCAGATTGAATTGCGAGTCCTGGCACATTACAGCGGCGATGCTGCGATGATAAATGCATACGAGAACGACCGCGACATCCATACTCGCGTCGCCGCCGAAGTTCACGGTGTCGACGAGGCGAGCGTCACGTCCGACATGCGTCGGATGGCGAAGACGATAAATTTCGGCATCGTCTATGGTCAAAGCCCCTTCGGCTTGGCAAAGACGTTGGGCATCTCGCGAAGTGAAGCGGCGCAGTACATCGAGTTGTACTTTGCACGTTACCCAGGTGTCGAAGAATTCATGCTCGCTACGATGGAGTCGTGTCGACGCGATGGATTTGTTAAAACGATGCTCGGCCGCAGGCGCGACGTTCAAGGCATTCGCGATTTGCGCGGTGCAAACATTTCGAAACGCAGAAATCTAACCGAAGCCGAACGAATCGCGGTCAATACAGTGATCCAGGGCTCCGCAGCCGATTTGATCAAGTTGGCGATGATCGCCTTGCACCGACGACTAGCAACGTCGAACCTGAAAGCAAAATTACTGCTGCAGATTCATGACGAATTGCTCTTTGAAGTCGCACCTGAAGATGTCGACGCATTAACCTACATGGTACGCGAAGAAATGATTAGCGTTGCAAAATTGCAAGTACCGCTCAAAGTCGAGATCGGCGTCGGCCCAACCTGGGCTGACGTATAACGACATCGCCTAGTGGGATAGGCTTCCAGCCTGTCGCATGGAAAATGACAGGCTGGAAGCCTATCCCACTAAGGTGACGAGCCATTAGAAATCGATGATCGCGTGGTCGGTGGCAATCTGGGTTTCAGGGAAAATTGCAGTCGCTTTTTTAATGTCCACGGGATCGTCGCCAGTGGCTAACGGATTGATATGCGTCAACAGCAGCTTCTTAACCCGGCCAGCGCGTGCGATCGTCGCCGCTCGCGTTGTCCAGCAATGGCCAGTCTTCACGGCCCATTCCTGCTCATGGTCTTGGAAATAACATTCGTGCATCAGCAAATCCGCACCACCGATCCACTCACGCATTTCTTCGGATTCGTCACCGACAGTATCCGTCGCGTAGACAAGCGTTTTGCCGACCGGTGTTTCTTTCGTACTGGGCCACCGCAAACGATAGGCCACCGATCCACCGGGATGATCTTGATTGCGCCAATCAACCGTGACAGGACCTGATTTGCCGGGCAATGACCCGGTCCCAATCATAAATTCCTTGTGATGATCGATCGCATGCCAATTCACACGTAATTGAACGGGAAAAATCGACTCATCAAACAAGTGTGTTCGGATCGCCTCCAATTTTTCGGCAGCACCCCAAATTCGGACCGTCGCAACAGGCCGTTGAAAAAACACATCAAGCAGAAAGGTGAGTCCTGCGATGTGATCTAAATGTGCGTGGCTGATCAAAATGTCGAGCGAGTCGGTCTGGATCAATGACGCAAGACGGTAGATTCCCGTTCCGCCATCGAGCACAATGCCATCCTTAGCTAGCAAATAGCAAGACGTATGGCGTTGATCGCTGGGGTGGTAGCCGGTCGTTCCAAGGCAGTGAATTTCCATCCGTATAGCATGACTGGAGCGTTCGCACGAGACAATAACACATCAATTTTTTCCTTGGCAATCTGGATCTGGTCCGAATCACCGTTGACCCACCGGGCGCGAAGGCATAATCTGAAGTTCGTTTTGGAGTTACGTTCGATAGACGAAGTGCGGGTCGCGATGCCATTTTTTGAACGCGTGTGGGATCTTCTGGGGCTGCTTTTTGGCGGTTTCTTTGGCTCCATTGAACGAGCAATCACCGGGATTTTCGGCAGCAGCAATGCTCGCCATGTCGCCAAACTGCGTGAACGCGCGGAGCGAATCACTGCCACGGAGGACCGTTTCAAGGCGCTCAGCGACGAAGAATTGCGTGCCTACACCGATTTATTTCGCAAACGTTTACGCGCGGGCGAGACGCTGGAAGATATTTTGGAAGAAGCCTTCGCCGTCTGCCGCGAAGGCGGACGCCGGTTCCTTGGCATGAGGCACTACGACACCCAGCTAATTGGTGGAATGGTACTGCACAGCGGCACGATCGCCGAAATGGTCACCGGCGAAGGCAAAACCCTGGTGGCAACATTACCTGCCTATCTCAACGCGATCGAAGGCAAAGGCGTCCATGTTGTCACGGTCAACGACTATTTGGCTCGGCGCGACATGGAGTGGATGGCACCGCTCTACATGAACTTGGGCCTGACGGTCAATGCAATCCAAAGCGGCATGAGCACGATTGAAAAGCAAAAAGCTTATGCGTGCGACATCACTTACGGCACCAACAACGAATTCGGTTTCGACTATCTGCGCGATAACATGCGTCCTGCTGCTCGCGGTGACCATCGTTTCCCCACGGAGCTGCAACAAAGCCAAGGTCAACTTCATTATGCGATCATCGACGAAGTCGACAACATTCTGATTGACGAAGCGCGAACGCCCCTGATCATTAGTGGTCCTGCCGACATGGACCTTGGCAAATATGCTGATGCGGATCGTGTGGCGCGACAGTTGAAGAAGGAGGAACACTTCAGCGTCGATGAAAAGCAACACCATGTCACGCTGACGGACGAAGGTGTACGAGAAGCGGAGCGACTTGCCGGTGTCGAAAGCTTTTACACGGCTGGCAACATGGATTGGCCGCACCTGATCGATAACGCGCTCAAGGCTCATCACCTCTACAAACTGGACGTTAATTATGTCATCAAAGACCGCGCGATCGTCATCGTTGACGAGTTTACTGGGCGGTTGATGGACGGTCGGCAATGGAGTGACGGGCTGCACCAAGCGGTCGAAGCAAAAGAAGGCGTGCCGATCAAGCAGGAAACGCAAACCTTTGCCACCATCACGTTGCAAAACTTTTTCAAGCTTTACGGGAAGCTTGCTGGCATGACCGGGACGGCCATGACCGAAGCCAACGAATTTTGGAAAATCTATAAGCTGGACGTCATCGCGATTCCCACCAATCGCGCCATGCAACGCGTCGAAAACCCAGACATTATTTATCTGAACGAGAAAGATAAGTTCAAAGCGCTCGCCGATGATGTGGAACGAAATCACAAATGGGACGTGGTTGAGTTAAAGGATGGCAACGAGGTTTGGGGCAAGATTCAAGACTCGCAGACCAACGAGGAAAAAGTCATCATTCTGCCCAAGGAATCACGGGAACCGGAAACGATCGAACGCAAAAAAGTCTCGGCGATTCAGCGCGCTGGTCGCCCAGTTCTGGTCGGTACGGTTAGCATCGAAAAGAGTGAACGCCTATCGGCATTGCTCCAGCGCCGCGGCATCAAGCACGAAGTTTTGAACGCCAAACAACACGGGCGTGAAGCAGAAATTGTTGCCCAAGCAGGTCGATTCAAATCCGTCACAATCGCTACCAATATGGCTGGTCGCGGGACGGACATCATCCTTGGTGGTAACCCGGAGACGATGGCTTGGGCACAGCTACAGCACAAGTATCCGACCCGTCTCGAAGTGCCCGATGCCGAGTGGAATACGTTGGTCGAGGAAATCGACGAACGTGAAAAGATGACCGAAGAAGGTGGGCTCGTCCGCGATTTAGGTGGGCTCTACGTCATCGGTACCGAACGCCACGAATCGCGGCGTATCGACTTGCAGTTACGCGGTCGCTGCGGACGTCAAGGCGACCCCGGTGGAAGCCGATTTTATTTGTCGCTTGAAGATGACCTGATGCGAGTTTTCGCAGGCGATTTCGTCAAAAGCGTGATGATGCGACTTGGCATGAAGGAAGGCGAAGCGATTGAGTCGAAGCTGGTTACGCGACGAATCGAGTCAGCGCAAAAGAAAGTCGAAGAGCGTAATTTTGAAATTCGAAAAAGCCTGCTCGACTACGACGAAGTCATGGACGAACAGAGAAAACGCGTCTACGGATATCGCCAACGGATTCTTGATGGATACAGTTGCCGCAAGTTGATTCTGGAACAAATTCGTGGACAGATCAATACATTCGTCGATCTGTTTTTGGAACCCAACTACGGAGCCGACTCGTTCGCTGGATACGCCAGCAACACGCTGGGCTGCACGCTTGAACCGAAAGATTTTCGCGGGATGGATTACCGCGGTGCTGTGGAGTACGCACGCGACGAAGCAGAGCGAGCGGCCGAAACGACGGTGATGGAAATCATCGAAGAAAACCTGCCAGCGGAAATGCCTGAAGACGAGTGGAATTGGCAAGCCATGGCCAATTGGGCCAATACTCGGCTTGGCACCAATTATCGTGATCGCGATTTGCAAAAAATGGATCGCGACGAAATGGCTCAGGTTTTAACCGAAAAAGCCAAGAAGAGAATTGATGAGACCGATCTGTCTGAAGCTGAACCGTTCCTGGAATCCAATTTTGGCTTAAAGTCCCTGTGCGGCTGGATACGTTACAAATTTGGAATTGAAGCGTCGCCGCCTGAATTTGAAAAACTCGAAGATCGTCGCCAGGTCGCCAAGCTGCTTATCGAGCGAGCTGAAGAGGGTTACAACGAAAAAGAAAAGGAATATCCGGTTCTAACCGGAATTTCTGCGTTCACGGCAAAACAAGGCACACAGGTGCATCTCGATCGTGAAGGTCTGACAGAATGGATGCTCGGGCGATTTGGTGCCTCGCTCACTCCCGATGACCTGCAACTGAATCGCGATGACTTGAAAGTCCAATTGATTCTTCA
>JAYVSE010000171.1:0-5818 GCA_043775635.1 Planctomycetaceae bacterium
ACGGGGTTCATCCCCGTTGGGCTATAATCACAACCAGAAGATGCTGGCGGAGTGAGCCTCGCTACCATGCGGCTTGTCCGCGTGGAGCGTTAATCAATCTTAAAAAGCATCGATGCACGATCATTTTCTGATCATGGCCCGACGGAGACGAGCTCCGCCCGTGGCCGACGTCATTTCTTCTTCGCCATCTGGTTGTGATCGTGGCCCGACGGGGACAAGCCCCGCACGCGGCAAGATTATCGAATTAAACTTGCGCAAAGGCTTTTTGCTCACAATAGCAAATTTTCAACAGCCCAGACCAATCCCCACAGAGCAGCCAATAAACGAGTGTGCATTGCAGCACCCGAGCTATTCGCCGAACAGGCGGCGCTGGGACCAGCGGGTGTAATCGTCCGTTTCAGTTGACATGCGCAAACGGTGTTCGATTTCCAGGAAGCGTTCGGCGGGAACTAGCTCGGGTCGGTCGGTGGCGACGTTGAGGCGCTGCGCGGCGACCGCTTCCAACAGGTCGGGAAACCATTCTGGCGGGCCGGCTGGCGGGTTCGAGAAATGCCATACACGAGCACGCTCACAGTCCATGCCGACCAAGACCGATTCGCCATCGGGTGAAAATGGCGGCCGGGTCGAACTCCCTTGAAAACCGGTGCCGCCAAAACTGACCTGCGCAAGGTTTACCGTCAACGGATGGCATGTAGCCACATCCCATAGCCGCAAACCCCGGAAATCGAGCGTGAGCAATCGCGCACCATCCGGGCTGAACTGTACATTGCGTACCCCGTGCTCGTGTAGCAAGCGGCGCTGGTGGGGCAGGCCCGTGGCCGCATCCCAGATCACGGCAGTGCGGTCTCGCGAGGCAGTAGCAATCCAGCGTCCGTCGGGGCTGTAGCTCGCATCAATCACCTCTCCCTGGTGAGGCAAGACCCAAATCAGTTCGCCAGTGACGGCATCCCACACACGGCCAGAAAAATCGAGCCCCGCAGTTACCAGTCGCCGGTTTGTGGGGCCGAACCTTACGACCATGACTTCGTTTTGGTGACCGCGCAGCTCGTGGAGAAGCCTGCTGGTTTTGGTATCCCACAATCGCACTACCCGGTCTTCGCCCGCGCTGGCGATCAGCTCGCCGTCCGGTGAGAAGGCCACGGAGTTGATTTCCGATCCGTGTCGCATCTCGTGAATAATTTGGCCGGTGGACATGTCCCACAATCGGACGAACCCGTCCGTTGAGCCAGTTGCGAAGTGCTTACCATCTGACGACATTTCAACCGGCTGAACGGTGGCACCAATCTTGACGGGGCTGCCAATCAACTTGCCATCGGGGAGCGACCAAAGCGAGACCTGTCCCTTCGAGGTGGCCACTACTAGGCGCCTGCCGTCCGGAGAGATCAACACGCCCCAGGCTCCGCCCTCGATCGGCAAGGGTTCGCAAACTTGCTGGCCGGTTTCTGCGTCGAGGATTTGGACATGCGGGACGGTCTTTCCTAGCGCAATCAAGCGGCCATCGGGGCTGAAACGGCCGCCGTCGTGGGCCGCCGGATCATAACCGAGGTCCAGGTGCGCGAAGTCGGCCAGATCGAGTACCTTCCAAAGCTGCACAGCACCGGTCCGAGTATTTGCCGACCGCGATTTGAGGTGCGACAGGGTCGTGAGAAAAATCTCGTTACCGGATCGCTGCCCGCGTTCGGCATAAAGAACGCGATTTGGGTGCCGCATCGGCTCGCAATACGATCGACCTGTTGCGACATCCCATACCCTCGCCATCGCGTCGTCCCCCCACGTCAACAGTCGCTGGCGTTCATCCAAGAACGCCGCGCCGTTCAGCAGGTAAAAATGGGGCATTTCGCCCGTCACCGGTAGGCCGCTGGCCGAACTCCAGACTTGCGCGAATTGGTTGAGGCTGACAGTATGAATAAAGTCTCCCGACGAATCGAAGCCCACGCGCGTCACAAGGCCATTGTGCCCGGTCAGCTCTTTGCGATTATCGCCCGAGGGGAAGTCGGCCATCCAACCGCGACCTTGAGCGTTCGAGGCGACGACGCGGCTGCCATTGCCGCTCAGGTCGGCGGCGCGGATCGGGCCGGTTTTGAGGCTCGCTTGCTCTGTCCCTGTGGCGGCATCCCAGACTTGCAGTAATGAGTTTTCGCCCGCTTGCTTTGCTGTGAAAAATCTGTTGTCGCCGGAAAGAAAGTTCGCCGCCACAAGGACGCCATCGTGGCGCAATGGTCCCACGAGCATGCCTCCCTTTTCGCCATCGACAACCGACACGGTTTGCTGGCCGTTCACCAACAAGCGTCGCCCATCGCGGCTGAACCGAAGGCGTGTGATGGCTTCGTCGAAGCGTGTTAGTGTGCCAACTGGTTGGCCCGTATCCACTTCCCACATTCGCACGGACTTGTCTTCGCAGCAGGTCGCAACCCGTCGCCCGTCGGGACTAAACTCAGCCCAGGTGACTGGCGCATCGTGCTTCAGTGGAGGTGTGTTTTCCTGCGAAGTGGCAGCGTCCCAGAGCCGTGCCGTGCCGTCGAAGCAGGCGGTCACGATCCGCGTCCCGTCCGGACTAAGCCGAGCGACTGCCAACTCGGCGCCGTCGGGATGGCGGATTGGCGGTGCCGCAGGAACAGGGAAACGCCGCTGCTCGAGAATCGACATCGCGAACATCGCCGCTTTTGAGTCGCTTGGATACTGTCGCACGAGCGTCGCAACTCGGGCCAGCGCTTGCGATGACTCGCCGTTCTGGAGCATCGTATCGATGGCGCCCCATTCCAGGTGCGCGACGTTCTCGGTCAACGTCGCGTTGACTTGCTCAGCCCTTCGCCACAGCCACAGCGCAGCGGTACTGCCGACAATAATGGCCACCAGCAGCGCGGCCGCGAGTCCGGCCAGCCAGGGATTGCGCTGGCGCCACCGCCAGGCGTGCTCCCATACGCTCACGGGCCGAGCCTGGATCGGCTCGCGCCGCATGAATCGTTCGAGTTCGTCCGCGACAGCGGCGGCACTCGGGTAGCGTTTCTCAGGTTGCTTTTCCAGGCAACGTAGCGAAATCGTTTCGAGATCGCGATTGATCGTAGGATTGATTTGCCGAGGAGGTCGCGGATCTTTTGAGAGTGCCTGCATCATTGTGTCCAGCGCGCTGGTACCCACAAACGGAGGGCTTCCGACCAACAACTCGTATAGCGTCGCACCCAGCCCATAGACATCAGCGGCGGTCGTCACATCGATTTCGCCAGCGGCCTGTTCCGGAGCCAAGTATCCCGGAGTCCCCAACACGGTGTGTGACAACGTTAGGCCGCTCGTTTCCCGCCCGGTTAACTTGGCCAATCCAAAGTCGGTGAGGTGCGGAAGTCCGTCTTCGTCGATCAAGATGTTGGATGGTTTGAGGTCACGGTGCAGCACCCCATGTTGGTGTGCGAACTCGATCGCTCGTGCCACCCGCGCCATCAAGTCAGCAACGCAATGTTCCTGTTCAAGCTGGACTGTCGGAACCGCTTGCTTGTCGACCGCGATATCACGCAGGCATTCCGCTAAGCTGGCACCCTCAATCAACTCCATACTGAAGAAGTGCTGCGTCTCGAATTCCCCGATTTCATAAATCGGGACGATGCGCGGATGATGCAACCGCGCCGCCGCTTCCGCCTCCAAACGAAATCGCTGAAGTGATTCACGAGTCGCCAGTTGCCCAGCGAGAATCAGTTTGACGGCGACAAGACGGTTCAAGCTCGTTTGTCGAGCGCGGTAGACGACACCCATTCCGCCCCGCGCGATCTCAGAAAGAAGTTCGTAGTCGCCGAACTTCGAAAGCACACCGTGGTCGACAAACGAATTCAATGTCTCGCCGGTGTCTCCGACGATTCGTTGTGAGCTGAACTGCTTCGTTCCCAAATCCGTTACGCCAACGCCTATCGCCAATTGCAGCAGGCAATAGGTGCATCGGCCGCCAGGAGAACTGTCGGTCGAAATATTGCCGCAGACGCTGCAAACGGAATTCGCTGCCAACATCATTCGAATGTCACCACGTTTTCCAAAATATCCAATTGGATAGTACCGTATTGGTGGTTAAGCTCATTTTGATCCAGTTCTCTCCATTGTAACCGCTTGTCGTGTGACCGGCCGGCCCTCGAAATCAAGTATCGGTGGCCCAACAAAATTGCCGACCCCGGTCAGAACGAACTATACTGCACAACGGCAGAATTTAAGCAATTGATTGCTCCGACTTATGAACACGGTTTTACCTACAAATTAACTTAGATTCGTGAAAAAATCTGGAAAACCTCGCTCGGTGATCTCTAGGCGTTCGGTTTTATTTGTCCCTAATGAATCATCATCTAACTCGCACAGCGCCGTCATGTCATTGTGATTAGAGCCGCCTGACGACCAACATGACCCACGAAAATCCAGGAATACAATCACAGTTGCGTTTCGTAACCACGCACTGGAGCGTGGTGTTACGAGCGGGGAAATCTGACAGCGATGATGCTAGGAATGCGCTCGATGAACTCATTCGAACCTACTGGTATCCACTTTATGCGTATGCGCGTCGTATCGGTAGAGACCATCATGACGCGATGGATTTGACTCAGGGATTTTTCGCTCATCTACTCGGAGGCGATGTTTTGGGGTTGGTCTCACCAACCTACGGTCACTTTCGCTCGTTCCTGCTTGTATCCTTCAAGAATTTCAATGCGAACGATCATCGGGCTCGTGCGACGGTGCGGCGCGGCGGCCGCGTCAACGTGGTGTCAATGACAGCTCCGGACTTTGCGACGCGTTACGAGACCGAGCCAGTCGATGACGTTACGCCAGATATGCTTTTTGAACGCCAGTGGGTCCAAACGTTGCTGGACTGTGCACACAGCCGCTTAGCTCAGGAATACGAGCGAGCGGACAAGACCGAGATCTTTCGACTGCTAGAACCCCATCTAACTTCCAGCGATCATCCTATGTCTCGCAGCGACGTGGGCCGACAATTGAACCTCAGCCCAGCGGCTGTCGCGATGTCCATCTATCGTATGCGACGCCGCTACGGCGAACTATTGCGAGCGGAGGTTGCCGCGACGATCGATGAAACCGCGAACATTGAAGAAGAAGTTCGCTCGCTAATGCGAATCGTTTGCGGTCCGGCAAAATGACAGTTCTTCGTGTATGGGGTGAATCGAACTTGCTAGACGCGAATGGCAAAAACGATAGGTTCGAGCAATTCTTAGGAAACGAACAATCGCCCGAACCAGTCGCCGGAATGGAAGAGCAATACCAACGCTTGATCACTAGCCACGATGACGACCTGCTCAAGCCAATCGTCGAGCAAAAATTTCAGGCCTACTCAAACGAAGAGATTGCCAAGTCAATCGGTCGAAACATTCGCACCGCAGAACAAAAGCTTGCCCTTGCGCGCGATATTTAGAGCAATCAGCAACTCGACGCGTCGTGAATGAAGTATCGATCAAGTTGAATCCAGCGACTACCGACGGCTCACTTCCAAGCATATCTGAAGCCACGCTAACTCGTTCGGATTGTGAACAAGCCGATCAGTGATCGTTACGAATTCTTAAGAGCGGAGCAGACATTTCAGTTCGATTCGGAAATTTGCATTGGTAACTGAGTTTCAGTTGAGTACGAAACGGTTCCTAAATAGGTACCATGGTGGCTGGGAGGAGCCACTTGTACTTGTTGATTGCATGGGACGCTTTACGTACTGCACTTTAGGCAAAACATTTGCTAGCAAGGAATTGTCGGGTGACAAACTGATATAGGAGAAAACCGTGGCTCTCGCCCATGCTTTAGTTAGAGGCTATCACACTTCTAACTCATAGGGAGAACCACGGAT
>JAYVSE010000172.1:0-46018 GCA_043775635.1 Planctomycetaceae bacterium
CGGATGCTACGACGGGGTTCATCCCCGTCGGGCTATAATCCCGACCAGAAATAGCAGGCGGAGTGAGCCTCGCTACCATGCGGCTTGTCCGCGTGGAGCACTAATCAATCCTTATACGCATCGCTACGCGAACATTTTCTAATCAGGGCCCGACAAAGACAAGCTCCGCCCGTGGCCGACGTCAATGCTTCTTCGCGATCTGGTTGTGATCGTGGCCCGACGGGGACAAGCCCCGCACGCGGCGAGATAATGGAATTAAATCTGCGCAAAATCTTTTTGCCCACAATAGCAAATTTTTAACAGCCCAAGCTAAGCCCATCACCATCCCTGCGGGATAATTCCCGCAGCTATGTGCTTTCAGCCTACCGCGACTGGGGTTTCAACGACCTAGATGGACCAGCCGTCGCGGTATTCGCGTTGAACAAATTGATTCACGCTCGGAACGTTCTTGCTGGTCAACGACTTTGCATCCCACTCAATTCGTTGGCCTTCGCCAGTTCGCATCGCAAGGTTTCCGACCAGTATCGTTTCGGTGAGCCGGCCTGCATAGCCGAAGTTTGACATGGTGCCAGGTTTGTACTCGCCTTTTATCGAGCTGACGAATTCCCACTTTTGACGTTGGTCACCGCCGCCCTGGAACGGAATACGCGGCAGCGTTTGTTCTGGCTTCTTGAAACCCTTGTAATCAGCTTCCGGCAAAAGCTGATATTGAGCACCATAGTCATCAGGCGAGAACAAAATGCCCTTGCTGCCAATAAGCACCGCGCCGCTTTGCTTCTGCTTGCCTTCACGTTGCTCTTGAATCTTCTTTTGGAAGGATTGGGGCAACTGATTGATGATTTCGTCATCAGGCAGATTGCCTCCGTCGTACCAGTAGAAATTGCAAGCCGGGAAGTTTCCTCGTTTCGGAAATTCAAACTTCAGCGACGAACTACCAGGGAACGTTTCACCCTCGAATATGCCAGGATTTTTCACCGCAGTCACAGCGACAGGGTCCCATAGCTCAAGTGCCATGACGGACAGGTTAGTCGTGTGGCACGCCATATCACCTAGCGCGCCGGTGCCGAAGTCAACCCAACCGCGCCAATTGAAGGAATGGTATTCGCCAGCCTTAAAGGGTCGCATGGGTGCTGGGCCGATCCAGGCATCCCAGTTCAAACCTTCGGGAATCGGATCTGCGCCAGGAGATCGGCCCTTTCCTTGTGGCCAAACTGGACGGTTTGAAAAAATGTGGACTTCGCTGACATCACCGATGGCACCGCTGCGGATAACTTCGACGGCTTCGCGAAGACCGTCTTCACTGGTGCCTTGGTTGCCCATTTGCGTGACTACGCCCATTTCAGCGGCAACTTCACGCATCATTCGGGCCTCTCGAATGGACCACGTAAGTGGCTTCTGGCAATAAATGTGCTTCTTCATCCGCATCGCCTTGATGGCGGCGGCGGCGTGATTGTGGTCCGGTGTGCTGACGGTGACGATATCAACCTTATCGCCCAGCTTGTCTAGCATTTCGCGATAGTCAGAGAATCGCTGCGCATCCGGAAATTCACGGCCTTTCTTGACTAGCGAGCCATCATCGACGTCGCACAGGCCGACGATTGCAACCCCTTGTTCAGCAATATGGCTGGTGTCGCTGCTGCCTTTGCCACCCACCCCAATGCAGGCCGCGCTGAGTGATTGCAGGGCAGATTCCTGTGACTTTACGACAGCCTGAGTACCTACCCAGAAACCTGCCCCAATCGCCGCCGATTGGCCGATGAACTTACGCCGATTCGGACGGCTGGTTGTTATTTTCTTCATCAATCTCAACTTTGTTGTGGGAGTGCAATACGCGTTCGGATTTTTCCTGCTCGCTTCGTTCAGATAATAGCCTAACGGCAGCCTTCGCGACAAACAATGCATTACAACTTGCAGGAATTTTCCGTTGATCGGGCTGTAAATGTTTAGTTCTTCAGCAGGGCTGGGGCTACAAAACTGTCGTTTCAATCCCGGTGTTCACGGCTTCTTCGATTGCGTTTTGATATTCTTTTTCAGACATTTCAAACTGCTCACGAAGCCAGGACAAAAGCTTCACCTTATCATCGCCGAGCTGCCCGTCGGCAGAAGCAGCGAGAAAAATCGCCTGAAATGCCAGTCGCCGTTGTGCGGTCGACCATGGTCGCGAAACCGCGGCGATGAAGTTTTTAGGCGTGACTCGGTTTAGCCGAATCGATGAACAAAGGGCTCCCAACCTCTCGCGATCCATTTCGCCAGGAACCAGATGGTTGGCGAGCTCCAAAAGAGCCTCTATTTCACGCTCAGTGATCGTTCCGTCTGCGGTCACGACCATGGCAGCGGCCTGGAGCGTATTGTGGCGAAATTGGAAATCTTGGGACTGGCGGAAGCTGCGTTCATCTTGGTCCAGTGCCGCCAACGGCGAATTTGTTTGGCAAGATGAACAGACGAGAAACTCCTCGCTGGCACCGATCGGCACGACCGGGATGAAATAAATGGTCAAGAATGGTCGCCGAGCTCGACGGCGATATTCTCGCAAGCAACCGCAATTGGGGCAATAAAAATCGCCCGTAGCTCGCGTGCGGGTTAAATTCATCGTGCCGAGCAATACCATGCGACTACCATCTCACTCTTAACGAGTTCTAAGCAGTATAACTTGTGTTGACATTTTACACCGCACCGTCACCGCCGGCTCTGAATCATAGACTCAATATTATAAATACCGTGCAACTCGATCCTCATTTGCGTTCGTTATTTGCGGCGATTCGGCGTCAAGTTCGCCAGTATATCGTTGCTGATTCGATCCTCGCCATCGCGGCATTGGTGCTGGTCGCGTTCTGGCTGGGACTGCTGGTGGATTTTCTGCCAGTGCGTTTAGGCGGTACGGAAATGCCGCGATCCGCTCGTGCGGTGTTGCTGGCCGGTGTTGGAGTCGCGATCTGTGTATTGCTGGCGAAATTGCTTTGGAGTCGATTGCGGCGACCCCTTCGAGATGACTCTTTGGCGCTACTCGTTGAACGACACCACCCTGAACTTTGCGGGCGGCTCGTCACTGCGGTTCAACTGACGGAAAAAAATCGTAGCGGTGATGCGCATGAGCCAGCCCTTCTGCAACGTGTTCACGCCGAAGCGGTGTCAGCCATCGATACCATTCAATCCAATCGCATTTTTCGTTGGGAACCGCTGTGGAGAAAGGCGTCGTTGGTATTTCCACTGGGGATTGCAGCGATCGTTTTTGCCAGCATCAGTCCAGCGTCTTTCGCGCGCGCGGCCGGGCGGCTGCTGTTATTAAGCGATGCGCCTTGGCCGCGTCAGTCATCGCTATTAATGGTCGGTGTTGAGCTACCAGCGGTCACGGCAGATGAAAACGACGTCGCACCACCGAAACTTGTGACCTTCGAAAAGCAGAGCATGCGTTTACCGCAAGGTTCTAGTGGTAGCCTGCGTGTTTCGGCACTCGCGGACGGTGCGATCGTGCCAGACATTTGCACGGTTTTTTATCGTTCCGATGACGGGACTCGTGGTCAAGCCAACATGCGTCGTGTGGGACGAGTTGTCGATGGATACCAATCGTTTGTGCTGGACGGGCCGCCTCTCGCAGGTCTTAGCGACAGCGTTTCGATCAGCGTTCGTGGTCTCGATTCACGCCTTGACGACTTTCGGATCGAAGCGGTTCCGCCACCGGCCATCACTCAAGTCAACATCGTCACGACCGATCCTGCCTATTTGAAACCAGCCGATACCTCCGTACCGACGACACGAGATTCGCGTTATCAATCTGGCCTGCGAGTTCGAGAAGGTTCACAGGTGCAGCTCGTCGGTCAATCCACCGTACCATTAGGACGCCTGGACGTGCGAATTTTGCGTGGCAACCAAGCGACAGCGACGGCTAAATCTACGATCACCGACGATGCGTTGGGGTTCACGGTGAGCATCGATAATATGCGCGAACCAGCCACTATTATTGTTGTGCCCGAGGATCAGTCAGGTATCACCGCGCAGCTTCCTTATCGCTATTTTTTGGGTGTGATCATTGACGATGCGCCAGACCTAGAAATGCGATTGCGTGGCATTGGAGCGGCTGTGACACCCATCGCCAGGCTCCCAATTTTTGGCAAGGCAGTTGACGACTATGGAATCAAAACAGCCAAGCTTGAACTGGCTGCCACCTCGATCGTCGCTGCCGATGACGCAACTGTCGAGCCCAAAGAAAATGGCATCGCGAAACTCGAACAACCCGTATTGGGATCGACGGCAACGGAGCCGATCGTGGTCGACCGACAAGGAAATTTTGAACTTACGATCGACCTCAAAGAAATGGCGGAGGGCAAGCGTTTCTTGTTGCCGGTCTCCGCTGGTCAAACTGCCAACACGGCGATCAATGTTTACGGCGAAGTCACGGATCATTACGACCTTGACGGTGAACATCGGACAAGAAGCGAGTTGTTCAGGCTTGAAGTCGTTACTGCGGAAAGGCTTCTGGCGCTTTTAGAACGACGGGAACTCGCCATGCGAGCCCGCCTGGAACAAGCGATTGACGAAACTCGCGGACTCCGTGATTCGCTCGATTTACTTCGACGCGAAGCCCTTGAACCGCCTAAACTTACAGAAATTGCGAAGCCGGCGAGCCAAGACGGACGCAGCGGCACGGACGAACAGAGCCGTCACGAACAAATTCTGCGACTTCGCGCGCAGCAAAACGGTCTTCAGGCGTCAAAGACCAGCGAGGAGTTAAGCGGTATCGCAGCGTCGCTGGATGATTTGCTAGAAGAAATGCGGAATAACCGGATCGATTCAGTCGATCGGAGCAACCGCATCGGTCAAGGTGTCCGAGATCCGTTGCGGGCGATCGTGGCAGGTGATTTAGCGAAATTGAAGGGAGAGATTGCGGAAGCCGAGCTGTTGGCCGTTGACCCTCCCGCAATGGCAAAGAAAACCGTACAGGCCGTACAAACGGCTGAGGATGTATTGCTCCAGCTAACCGCAGTGCTGGAAAAAATGTTGGACTTGGAGAGCTATAATGAGATTCTTGATATCGTACGAGAGTTGATCGATAACCAAGATGGACTGCTCGACGAGACCAAAAAGGAACAAAAGAGAAAAATCCTTGACCTTTTCGAGCAAAAACCGTGACCACATGAAGCGTGATCTGAACCAAACATTTTCAGTTGTTTCACCGATGAGAAACCATCTACAGATTCTCCTTGTCGTTTTTTCCTTATCGATTGCCACACTCAATGGCTTTCCAGTTCAGTGCGCAATCGCTCAGTCTAACAGTGCCGCCTCGTCGACCGATCAAGCCGTAAATTCCCCTGCAACTCCAGCGCTCGCTGACAAGCAAAACCAAGTCGCTGACCGCTATCGTCGTCTCGAAGAGTTACTGCTTCGTCTCGCTGACGTTGAAGCCGACGAAAATCCCGAGCGAGCCGCGCTGTTGCGTCGCGCCGCGCGGCAGAGTCGCGAAACATTCGTGCTGGAAAAATTGATCGCCGCAAGTCAATCTCTCAAGACAGAACAGTTTGCCAAGGCCATCGAAAGCCAAGGAAGTGCCAAGGAAGGACTCGATAAACTTCTAACGTTATTGCTCAGCGAGGATCGCCCGCAACGAATCCGTGATGAAAAGAAACGGATCGCCAATATGATCAAAGAGCTAAAGGTCGTCGAACGTCTGCAGCGGAGCACGCGCGCTCAGACTGAGAATGGGGCAGAGCTTCGAGAAGTCGCCGAGGAACAGTCAAAGATTGGTGACCGATCCGAAAAAGTCATCAACGACATGAAGAGCGATGAATCCACTGATCAGCCAAGCGAACCGAAGTCTCCCGAAAAAGATTCGAGCCAAGAAACGCCAAATGAAGAGCCCAAACCTGATGATCTAAAGCCATCGGACTCCCCGCCCAAGGACGCGGAACCTAGTGAATCAGAACCCAAAGATTCAGCTCCAGCACCTTCTGATAAGCCTGAGTCTGATAAACCCGAGCCATCACCGAGCGAGCCATCCCAGTCACAACCGTCTCAAGGTGAGTCCGAACCTCAGGCGTCCGAACCTCAGGCGTCAAAGCCTCAGCAGCCCAAGTCGCCTGAAGACGAAGCCAAATCGGAGCTAAGCGAAGCGATCAAACAGATGCGCCAGGCCGAAAAAGAACTCGACGACGCCAAACGCGAAAAGGCGTTGGAAAAACAACGCGAAGCCGAGAAAAACTTGCGAACGGCGATCGATCGACTTGAAAAAATCTTGCGTCAACTGCGCGAAGAGGAAATGCAGCGAGAGCTAGCCCGTCTCGAATCACGACTTCGCAAAATGGCACAGATGCAGGGAAAGGTGCTTGATGACACCAAAACGCTGGCTGCCGTGCCTGAATCGCAGCGCGATCGCCAGACCGACTTGAAAGCCGGCAACTTAGCGTTTGAAGAAAAAAAGATCGTGCTTGAAGCTGACCGCGCGATGCTGCTGTTGCGAGAAGAAGGCACCAGCGTCGCGTTCCCTGAAGTCATGTCTCAAATTCGCGATGACATGCAGCGAGTCGCAGAACGCTTTGGGGCAACGAAGATCGATACGGTAACGACCGGTATTCAAGGCGATATACTCGCCGCTCTCGAGGAAATGATCGCTGCGCTGCAACAAGCCCAACGCGATCTCGAAAAGAAGAAACAAGAAGAGGAAGAAGGTGGTCAACAACGTGGTGGTGAGCAAAAAGAACAGCCGCTGATCGAACAAATCGCGGAACTAAAGTTGATTCGAACGATGGAAACACGGATCAAGTCAACGACGGAACGCTATGGTGCGATCATTGATTCGGAACCATCGGAACCATCGAGTGCCAACGATTTGCTGACATTACTGCAAGACTTGTCGGGACGGCAGAGTAACCTATACCGAATCACACGCGATCTGGTGCTCAAACGCAATCAGTGACAAACAGGAACGAGTTTGCATGATAAAGAATCTCTTATTGATAGTTTCGTTGTTCATTGCGTCGCTAGTGACAAACGCGTGGGCGGCCAATGATCCATTGTCAAAGCGTGCGTCCTGGCAATCGCCAACCAGTGCGGAAATAATCGAGAAATTGCGTAGTGCACTGGATCGATCCGGGGTCTCGCCTGAAAAGGCGAACACCGTCGTCGACCTTTGGACGAAGTGCGTCGAAGTTGAGGATATGGATCCTCTGGCCGCGTTCGTGAAAGCCATTGCGACCGTTCTGCCCGAAGTCCAGAAAATCTCCCATGCCGCCGAAGCGAGTTTGACCGAAGCGGTCATTGTCATTGAAGCAACCGGCTGGCTATCGGCAAGCAGTGAGTCCGTACCGCCCGCGATTACGGCTTCGGTTCGAACATGGCTCGCGCGAGAATTGGTTCGAAATCGATTGTACGATGAAGCATTGCCCATTTTTGATTCGGTTGAGCCGACGGATTGCATCGATCCTGCTTCGGTGATGTTTTACCGAGCTGTTTGTCGGCATTCCCTGCTGATGAAGAAAGAGTCCCTGGAGGACCTACGGCGCCTGCTGGAAAATGAAGCCGATTCACCGATTCGTTTTGTCCGAACGGCTCATTTGATGGTGGCCGACATCAAGCCGCTCAAGGAAGATTCGCTCGACGAAATCTCGCGATTAATGACTGACGTGACGCGCCGTCTGGAACTCGGGCGAGCCTCTGAGGATGTGCGGAAGCGTGAGCAAACCATCATCGACAAGCTCACCAAGCTGATCGAGAAAATGGAACAGCAACAGCAACAGCAGCAGCAACAGCAACAACAGCAATCTCAACAAGGACAAGGTAAACCAAGTGGTGGGCAAGGACAGCCGATGAATGACAGTCGCATCGCCGGTGCGAACGGGCAAGGTGATGTCGATAAAAAGAAGGTAGGGGACCGCGATGGATGGGGAAACCTTCCGCCTGCCGAACGCGAACAAGCATTGCAGCAAATTAGTCGTGACTTGCCGACGCACTATCGTGAAGCGATTGAAGCTTACTTCCGTAAACTTGCAGTCGACAAACCTTAATTAACTTCGGCCAGAAAAAAATGATTGATGACGCACTGCCCTACGATTCTTTCCTGCTGGTTTCGTTTGGCGGTCCCGAAGGTCCTGACGATGTGATGCCGTTTCTTGAAAACGTATTGCGAGACAAAAACGTACCGCGAAGTAGGATGTTGGAAGTCGCGGAACACTACAGTCACTTCGGCGGTATCAGTCCTATTAATGAGCACAACCGCCAACTGCTGGGCGCGATCAAAAACGAATTCGCCAGCGCAGGTATCGAATTGCCTGTCTACTGGGGAAATCGTAATTGGCACCCGATGTTTGCCGAAACCCTGCGTCAAATGCGCGATGATGGTTGCAAGCGGACTTTGGCGTTCTTTACAAGCATGTTCAGTAGCTATAGCGGTTGCCGACAATATCGTGAAAACCTGATCACGGCGCGGGAAGAAGTCGGACCGAATGCACCCCATGTCGACAAGCTGCGAATGGGTTTCAATCACCCCGGCTTCATCGAACCGATGGCTGAAAATGTTCGCACGGCAATGGAATCTATCGATGGCGATGAATTGACGATCGTGTTATTCACTGCACACAGCATCCCCAACTCAATGGCGGAAAACTGCAGCTACGAAAAACAACTTCGCGAAGCTTGTCAATTAGTTGCTGAACGAGCAAACATTTCGCAGTGGCGATTGGTATTTCAAAGCCGCAGCGGTCCTCCACAACAACCTTGGTTAGAACCCGATGTTTGCGATTCGATCGAAGAACTAGATGACACGATTCGCCCGAATAAAATCGTGATTGCCCCCATCGGATTTGTGAGTGATCACATGGAAGTTTTATTTGATCTCGACGAGGAAGCAGCACATCTTTGTAAACAGCGTGGCATCCCGATGGCACGTGTGAAAACAGTCGGATCGCATCCGCTTTTTGTCACCATGATTCGTGAATTAGTACAAGAACGTCTCGGACTCATCACCAATCGCCAATCACTAGGCACATTAGGCCCGTGGCACGACGTCTGCCCAGTCGATTGTTGTCTCTACACCCCTACACGTCCCATACCGTCCAGTACGGCGAGACACTCGCAATAATTATAGAAAAGTGTAGCCTTCTTCGCCGTGCTCAGAGATATCGAGACCGCGTTGTTCCGATTCGGCTCTGACGCGAAGCCCAATCAGAACATCCACAAGCTTTAGTAAGATGTAGCTGCCGATTCCTACAAATGCAATGGTAATCGCCACAGCCGCCCCTTGGCCGATGAGTGTCTGGCGATTGCCTTCGAGAAACCCAAGCGGTTCATTACCAACAAAATTTCCGCAGGCTCGTGTTGCAAATACGCCTGTTAAAATCGCCCCTACGGTTCCTCCGATTCCGTGAACACCAAAGGCGTCAAGTGCGTCATCGTATCGCATCCGCCGTTTCAATATTGAACATGCGAAGTAGCAAAGAATACCTGCGGTTGCACCCATGATCAGCGATGGCATCGGCTGAACATAGCCTGCGGCCGGCGTGATGCAGACCAGACCAGCCACGGCACCGGAGCTCGCTCCCAATACCGTTGGTTTGCCATTGAGCGTCCGCTCCGTCAAAGCCCATGCGATTGCTCCGGCAGCGGCTGAAAAGTGCGTGGCTGCAAAGGCACTGCTCGCCAAGCCATCGGACAACATGCCACTGCCTGCGTTGAACCCAAACCAACCAAACCATAACATCGACGCGCCCATCGCGGTAAACGTAAGGTTATGCGGTTGATGAGGTTCATGAGGGAAGCCCATACGTGGGCCGATGACGACGGCCGCGATGAGGGCGGAAACACCGCTGCTTATATGCACAACCGTCCCCCCGGCAAAATCAAGGGCACCGCCGGCGATGCTTCCCGAGCCGTAGGAGAGCGGACCCCCATCCCAGACCCAGTGGCACAATGGACAATAGATAAACGTGCCCCAGAGGAGACAAAACAACGCCATCGAACTGAATTTCATTCGTTCGGCGAATGCACCACAAATGAGTGCCGGTGTGATGATGAAGAACATCCCTTGAAAAAGCATGTGGGTCAGTCGCGGAACGCCACCTTCCATGGGAGTGAACGGTGCGCCGGTGGCTTCATTCCAAGATCGCTGCACATCGACCATGAATAGATAATCAAAGTTGCCGAACCAACCGCCCACACCTCCAAAGGCCAGCGAGTAACCGAATATTGCCCATGCAATGGTCATCATGCCCATCAGAAAAAAACATTGCATCATCACGCTGAGTACATTTTTCTTGCGGACAAGTCCGCCATAAAACATCGCTAATCCCGGAGCGGTCATGAATAAAACAAGCGCGCAGCTTGTCAACATCCAGGCGTTATGGCCGGCGAGCGCGGCGGCAGCGATTTTGGCTTCGATTTGATCATCGTTAGAAGGCATCGCCTGCGCTGGTGAGGCCGTCGCGACATCTTTCCGGCTGATTTCTGGCATCGAGTCCGTTGGCGCAGCCGTTTCAGGCAAGTCAGCAACGTCTTGGCCATACACCGGCAAATCGCCCATGGAACCCAGCGCGAAGGAATGAAGGAGAATCATCGCAAATCGACAACGAAGCATGCTTAGGAAAATCACTATCACGGGCCTGAAATTCGAAATACAAGAATGAAGGGGAAAAATACGCCACGCTTTTAGCCTAAATTAAGCTCAAATCGCATCGTGCGAAAGCCACCAACGAGTTCAGAATTCAGAAAGGTGGAAGTAGTTGTCGCCGTCGATTGTGCTTGCGTCCGATTTCAATTCTACGGTCATCGGTCATCCAATCGCTCGCGGCGAGTCCCGGTGAGTCCACGAACGCAATGAGCACTGGCCACGTCTGGCCGAGTCGCTCCGCGACTCGGCGTCGAGTTGCGGAGCAACTCGACCACAATGATTCTGACATCAAAGACAGATAAACAGCTCGCCGAGTCACCGTTCGGTCCACCAACCGAAAACCACCATGCATCACACGCGCGTTATGCGTTTTAACCACGATGTTTGCATCGATCGAAGTCGCCAAGCGTTGTTGGACTTGGCTACGAAGCGCATCGATCTCGGCTTGGCTAACCCAGGGCTATGTTGTTTAAGGCTCAAGGACAAATGATGTGGTGTGGTGGCTTGACCTTGTAACCAGTCGCAACTTTGCACCGAAACCCAATTCTAGCCGACTAGAATTTTTGGCAAATCGTTGGCATGCACCTCGGTGTCGCTCTGCGTTTTCAACCAAATCACCTCGGCACCATTTTGGACTAGGAAAATATCTATTTCCAGCGGATGGAAAACATTTACTGCGGATTTTTATGCAATTTGCCGGGTTGTGATGTGCTTTTCTCGAGCGAATCGAGAAGGCGTTGCCAGATCTGTGCTCGGTAGCGGACGCATGAAGATGCGGCTCATTGACCCAGCGATTGCAGAATCAGGACTCCATCTTCACTGCCAGCGGCGACTTGATCTAGCCCAGTAAAGCAGACACTATGCACACCGCCTGCCGCAGGTCTCAAGCCAGGCACCAGCGTGCTAGTTTCCAAATCCCAGACCGCGATGTTTCCATTCCAATCGGCCGCAGCAAGGCGTTTGTCATCGGGCGAGAACTTGACTGACAAAAGGTAGCTATTGCCGCGCCCTTCGCTCATCGTAAGCGTTCGAATCAATTGCTTGCTTTCGAGACTGACAATATCAACCCGTCCTATCTTGCCATCATTGGAGGTTTCGCTGGAACTAAATGCGAGTTGCTTTCCGTCGCTTGAGAAATCAGCACAGGGTCCGCCAACCAACGAGTGCTCCAGAGCGTTTGTTACGGAATCAAACAACTTGACGGTCCCGATCGCAGATCCTACGGCAAGCAGTTCATTGGTGGGAGAAAATCGTAGACTATCAACGCGATCAAGATCCTTCCATTCATGTTCCAGCTTGCCTGTTGTCATGTTCCAAAGCGCAATACCACCGATCGCAATTTGATTATTTTTTCCCCAAATGATGTAGCCGTGAGCCAATCGCGTCGCATCGCGATTGATTGCCACCGCACCCAATTCGTGTGGGCTCTCCCAACTTCGGATGACTTTCCCAGTTGACAATTGACGAATCTGAATCTCTTGTCCTTGGACTAAGGCCAGCAAGTCGTGTGGACTGGAAGTTGCCACGTCGCCAGCACCGCCAACAACCTCAGTCCAGCGAATTTTGCCAGATGCCAAGTCCCATTGCCGAAGTTCATTGGGACGATTGCTTTGGGTTGGCGTGGTTTCGCTGTCGCGCAACAGTGCCGTCAAAAGCTTTCTCTCCCGATCGATCTCGATACGAGAAGGAACTCGGCCTGAGAACAGTACACCCCGCGCCAAGTCTTGAACAATATTGGCAGGCTGGACAACCGTGGTTTCAACGTCGGTTAGAAAGATCTTGCCAGCCGAGTAATTCGGAGGCGTATCCATTGCAAACAGCTCAGGGGCCAGCGATGCGTTCCAGTCAAACTGCTCAAAGGTCAAGATGGACTTATGCTTTGGATCGGAGTCTCGCATTTCAATTTTAACCGGAAGATGCGTCTCCGAATCCGCCCACAATGTCATTTCACCTTCACCACTAATACCCATCAATTTTAACCCGCTAACGAGATAGACATCGACGCGTTTGCCGTTAAGCCTATCGCTGCCGAGATTCTTGATCGCCTTCTCATTAGCGGCGACTAGCTCGGCGATTGGGTTGACGATTGGTGGCAGGCCAGGTTGCCCGATTTCTAGCCTCTGGAATGTTCTATTCGAGTTGTCAAGCACCAGCACTTTTTGGAGTTTGGTATCAGTCAATTGAACCAACGATGCTTGCTCGTACCGTAGCGTGTCGTCCTTCACCAGCATCAGACCGGACACGGCGTCACGGGTACCGAATTGAAATTTCGTTGCGAATCGAACGGACGCAATTGCCTTCATCTTTTCGACTATCTGCGCGAAGGCGGAGCGATCAAACCCACCGGTAAGCCAAATCAAAATGATCACCGAAGCGGCGAGTGACGCGATCCCGCCTGAGTACTGCAGCCAGCGATGGGGGCGGGGAACCTTGTGCAATATCGGAGCGATGTCTAAGTTTCTGTCAGCGGATTCTTCGAGTTCCAATGCTCGCTGAGCGACACGTTCAACGGCTTGGTTATCGATCGGTTCGGCCAAGATCAATTCGATTGCGGAGTCTAATTGGCTATCGCCCCGCTCGTCTAACCAGTTTTGCTTGATGCGGTTCATTGTCTATTCTCCAAAGCGTACGAGTGTGAGAAGTTCCGATAGCCGTTTGCGGGCTTTGTAAAGCGAGGCCGAGACCGACTCAGTCGATAGTTCTAAGTGTGTTGCGATTTCGGCATGCGACATTTGCTCGTAATAGGCCAGTACGAATACAGTCGCTTGTTGATCCGGCAGTTTGCCCACTGCTTGGCGAAGTAGGCCCGCGAGTTCTTTGGCTGCTAATGCTTGATGTGGACTGGCATGCACTGCGGCGTCATCGTCCATCAGTGACAATGTCGGCTTGCGCCGTCGCAGGCAATCGAGCGAACGAACGGTTGCCAATCGAACCAGCAAGCCAACCCAGCTTTGCACCGGACCATGCTTGTGCAACCGAAAAAGTTCCTCAAAAACGTCTTGTGAGACATCCTCTGCATCTTGAACTGATCCGAGGATTCGCATGGAGACTTGAAACACTCTCCTGCTGTGTGTCTCAACGATCTGTCGCCAATTGGGCGGGGAATCGTCAATCACGAAAGGCCTCCGTAGTCGTTGAAAATAACATCGTTCAGAATCACGATGCAAATACACTGCTGGGTAGTTGCTCATCCATTAGTCGTTGAAAACATGTCCGCATGACCCGAAATGTCGTCAAGATTAAAAATTCAATGATGAAACGCTGAGACAGGAGTAAATGGAAATTGGAAGCGTGAATCTAGCCTGTCAGTCTGGCTCCCACTGACGCAAGGTCGAATGGCGTGGACATAACGAAAATGCGGAGCATTTTGTTAGCGGCGCGGCGCAAGCCGTCCGGTGTTTCGCGGTGTTTTTCGAACCGGCACCGGACGGCTCGCGCCATTCCGATACTTAAGTCCACGCCATTCGACGCAAGGTCAGTGGCGAGCAGGGCACCACCGACCTTGTGTCGGTGGACTCATGACTGAAATTCTAGTCATCGTTTGCCCAAACCGGCTTTGTTCAATCCTGCCGGTTTCCGGTCCAGAATTGAAGCTCATCGTTGATTGCAGAGAGTTCTGCCGGATTGCGAGAATCGGCTCGCGAAATAAAAAGTCGCTCCGAATGTCGAACGGCCCGTACAAGCAGGGTCAAGTCCGCTTGGCAGCGACGGCAGGACATTTGCGGTTCCTGTCGTGCCCGACAAACGGGACAGCGAAACGATGCAGAAGTGTTACTGGACATAGAACAAAATATCGTCGAGTTCATCGCTCAATTTTAGGATACTCGATTCGTCGTTATCGTCGATCGCAGATGCCAATCGCTGGACGACGGCGTTCAATTCATTGCTGTCCTCACCCTCAATTTCATCAGCCGCTGCTTTTGCACGCTCCAACAATTCGATGGCCCGCTGCGCGGCGGCATTCATGGCGAGAGGGGCTTTGACGGAGGACGGTACATCAGTGATCCAGCGTTCTGTTAGCTCAATTTCGTCGTCGCCAAGTAGTTCCGACGATTCATCGAACATCCCTTGAAGTCGACGTTTCGCGTCAGCGCGATCTTCGGCGCGAAACTGGCTCAGCGCGTTGCTGATTGACAATGTTTCTTTCTTGCCAGTGGCAGGTTGCGACGCAGTGACTTTCAAGATTCCGTCCAGTGTCAAGTCAAAACGCACTACAATGCGGCTTCGCTCGCCGCCGCCGCTATCCAACTTCACGGTAAACAGGCCGATTTCGGTATTGCGATGGATATCGGAACTCTCGCCTTGCAGGACTCTGATTTCGGCAGAGTCTTGTTCGTCGGAAACCTTCTGGTACGACTGTTCGTGAACGGCTGGCAGCGGCGAGTTGCGATGGATGATCGGCGAAAAGGCGAGCTCCGGTCCGTTGAATCCAAAGCCCACGAGAGCTTCGACACCCAGCGTATGGCCAGTCACATCGACCAATATCGGGCCGACGGATTGGCCATCCAGCATCGCGGCCTGCATTGCAGCTCCCAAAGCGACTGCCAAGTCGGGGTCCACAGCTCGACTAGGCTCCATCGCGAACTCGGTGCGCAACCTTGACTGGACCAGTGGTGTGCGCGTCGATCCACCGACGAGTACCAAATCATCGATTTGATCGATCTTCATTCGTGCGTCGCGGAGTGCGTCGTCAACGCACGAGATCGTGCGAATGACGAATGGCTCGATCAATTTTTCGTAATCGTCACGAGATACGGATAAATCCAGATTCAATGGCTTACCGTCTTTCTCGGCGATGAATTCCTCGACGATGCGGACTTCCTGGTCGTCGGAAAGCCGGCACTTGGCGCGCTCGCAGGCTTGGATCAACCGCCAGCGCGACGAGGCATTGGTTCGCAGATCGACCTCATGCAGATCGTAAAAATGATCGGCAACGAACTTCATCAAGCACATATCAAGATCATCACCACCAAGTCGAGTATCGCCCTTGCTGCTCAGTACTTCCACGACGCCAGCCTCCATCCGGACGACGGACACATCAAAGGTGCCGCCACCGAAATCGTAGACGACAATGTGGCGGCGCTCGTTCGTTCCCGCATGGTAGACAAGCGTTGCAGCGGTCGGTTCATTGATGATGCGTTCGACGGAGAAACCTGCTAACTCACCGGCCTCGCGCGTGGCTTGTCTTTGGTTCTCATCGAAGAACGCAGGAACGGTAATCACCGCCCGCGTGACATCGGTGCCAAGGGCACGCGATGCGCGATCGCGCAAGCGGCGGAGGATCATCGCGCTGATCTCTGGCGGAGTATAATTTTGTTCGCCAAGGGGCAGCTTCTCCATCGTGCCCATGTAGCGTTTGACCGACACGATCGTCCGTTCAGGGAACGCGACCTGTTGATTCCTAGCCGTCGTCCCAGTAATCAACTTGCCTTGCGAGTCGACACCCACGACCGATGGCAGTATCGCATCACCATTTTCACAAAGCACTTCTGGCTTGCCATTGATCACTACCGCAATGACGCTATTGGTAGTTCCAAGATCGATACCGACGATCGGACCAGTCGTTTCTGACATGCTCTAAAATTCCTTTGGACTTAACGGTTATTGGGCTCGTGGACTCTTGGCGACGCGGACTTCTGCAAAGCGAATGACCTGACCGCGCCAACGGTAGGCGGCAGCCAATTGTTCAGCAACGTGGCCGCTGGGGACTTGATCGGAGAGCACCGTATCGATGGCATGCATCTGCTCACCATCAAACAGCAATCCGACGGTCTCGATGCGCTCAATCTCCCGGTCGGCGATCAATCGTCGAACTCGCGAGACGAGCAGTTTGAGCCCTTCATAAGTCGAGTCATTGGTGACCTTACCCATTGAAATCTGGAGCTGCTCAAATGATTTCGCGTACACATCTCGCTGCGTTTTCCCAAACCAGCGTGCGAACAGCCCGAGTGATTTTTCCCAGCTCGATGCCGCTGATTTCATTTCGTCGAACGCAGATTGCAATTGACGAATCGAGTCGTCACGGTCGCTCAAGCGATCACTCGTATTGATACCGCGAGTCAAATTCACATCGATCTCAATCAGCGACTCAACCAAGCGTCTGCTCATCGCCTCAAACCGAACCCCGTCGGCACTACTCGCGGCCGCGAGCAGCTTTGGTTCAAGGGCCACGATTTGCGAGTTCGCTTGCTGCAGCGACTGCGTGAGGTCTCGGCTTTCACGGATGCTACCACGAAACTCATGCCGCATTGCGGTGAACGCTTCGATCACATCGACCAGTCCAAACGAATCTTCTGCGCCAACGTCATTGTGTGAAGTTGCGAGCGGCGAACCGTTTTCGGAAGAGAATTCGGTGAACGGTGTCATGACGGTTCCTTGTCTCGATTGCCCAAGCTGAACAGGACATCAGTATGTAATCGTGGCGGATTTGTACGTTCGAACTGGATGATCTCGGACCACGAAAGGAAGTCATCTTCTTCTGGTTGGGTCAACAGATGCACCGCAAACTTTAACGGATCCGATGCAATTTGGTAAGCCGCATGGATTTGCCGAAAACGTTCGGGTTTTTTTTCCGGCGGATTCTCGCGAACCAATTCCAAGTAACGAGCGCGAAGCGCTGCCTCATCGGCGTCTCCGGCGAGCCCCAAGATCTGAAAGGGGTTGTCTAGCGATGAACGATCGTGTGCTGCAGTACTCATCGATTTCCTTTCCGTTTCTTTGAGCCAGGTGGGTTCTTAGGGCGTTTCTTTGCAGGACTGGGATTCTCTGTTGGCGGATCCAAGTTAGCTACGTTGGCGAACATATCAACCAGCTCGAAAAGTTTGGCCAGTTCAGGGTTATTGGCTCCTGCCGTCGCGGTATTAAATGCACGAAACAATTCGCCGAATTCGTCAGCAGCAGGGGCGTCACCAAAGCCCGCCGCTGCACGAGCCCTTTCGGCGGTACACTTAAGACAGTAACAAAGCTCTTCATCTTCATCTTCATCCTCATCGTCGTCGTCGTCCTCATCGTCGTCCTCATCGTCGTCCTCATCCCAGTCATCGTCATCGTCGCTTTCGTCATCCTCGTTGAACATGTTGGCGAATGCACCCACGCCGCGACTTCGGGATCGGACCTCTTGCAATTCGTCTTCGACATCTTTTACTAAGATTGCAAACCAAAATCGATAGAACGAATCGCTTGCCTGCATTGCACCGTCGCGAACGACCCCGAGAGGTTGACCAACCATGCCTTCGAGTGCCCGTTTGAAGTCACGGCCTTTGACGGCGTTGAGTACCGCAGCACCATACGCGACATTGCAATTCAACTCGGTCGCAAACCAATTCGGATAGGAGATCTTGCCAAGTTCTATGAACGTCGCGTGCGCCGAAGTCCAGTAGAGTGCTGCGGTAAAATGCGGGTTTTGAGGTGGTTCTTTGAGCGCATCCAGACGACGGTCAAGCTCAAGCGCAAACTTGCTGCCGTGCATTCGATACGCCGGGTAGAGTAGCGATACGCGATGTAAATCCCAGAAAAATGCTCCCGCATCGATCAACTCATCGGTTGTCAGGGAACTCAATTGTAGCACCGCTTGGTCCACCGGCTTTCGAAGTGTCTTCAGCGATTCGGCAGGCAGCTTCATTTGCTGGCCAGCAGCGAGCATCATCACGGCATCGACGAAATCCGTGCGACCGGGATTTTGTTTTCGGATATCCGCCCTGCATTCCGCAAAGCCATCTGTGTCCCCTTGGCGGAATGCGATGGCTGCGTGCAGGTAAGGAAGCCAGTCGTTGGACAGCCAACTTGGCCAGAGCTTCGCCGCCTCGTTAAGCTGCTGCTTTCCTTCGGCAAGCCAAACCTTTCGGCGCATCATTCGCATTGATTCGAGCAGATGCCACTTCCAATGCGTCGCGCGCACTCGCGGGTCTTCGTGGCGAGAAGTCTGCAGCCACAGTACATGGGGCTTCGCGGCTTCCAGTTGTTCGTTTTCAAGATAGTGATCGACAAGCCAAAGCCGTGGTTCGATATCGTCAGGGCTACCATCGCTCCAAGACTGCATCACAAGCGGGAGCTTTGACTCGAATGGCTTTCGCTCCTTGGCTGGGCGGCGGTCGTTGTTGATCTGGTCGCGTAGCCACTTGACGTATTCCTGGTGCGCCTTGGCATTAGCGGGATAAGCCTTGATCGCTTTGTCGAAGCTGGCCTGAATCTTGGCGTTATCGGGCATACGTCGCCCGAAGAACGAAAGCGGGTTGTCATTGTTCCCAGCCTCCAATTGTCGCATCGCTTGGTGTCGATGGCATTCACTAATCGTCGCCTGTCGCAAATCCGGTGAGAGCGATTTGCATGTCGGCAAATCCACCTCCACGTATTTTTTCATGCATTCCGCTGCTTCGCTCTCGGCACCACGAAAAAATCCTAAATAGTGGAACCTCAAAAGACTATGGCAAGGGTCATGGGGTGGCCCCGGTATCGATTGGGTGGCGAATTCAAATACATCGACGTAGGGTTGGGAGCACGTTCTTCGCAATGCCGCATGCTGTAGCGACTTCACCAAAGCAGGTTCGTGGCGGATGAATTCACTGGAAAAACGTTTTAACCATCGCAATTTCTCAATCCCAATCCGACAATCCTTGATTGATTCTAGCTTACGTGTTTCACGCTCTGCTTCGACAAGAGCTGGCCGCTCAACACGCACGCGCCGAACAAGTTTTGCGGCCGCAAGCAAACTAGGATCTCGTTGCAACACGACGGTATCGGGTTCAATGAAAGTGACCACAGGTGCAGAGTTGTGTTCTGCCGATTTAGCCAAAGTGCCTAACGGCAACGGCTGGATCTTTCCTAGATCGTCGCGTCTTGACGCGAGTAGGCTGCGGGCGATACGCGCCGGTCGGCGGTTGGGTTCCAAGCGTCGCCACGCTTCGATTGCATCATCGACTTGATCGTCGTACCAATCGATCAATCCCTTCGCGAGCAGTCGCCATTGGCTGAAGGGGCTAGTTCGTGGAACACCTGCCAAGAGCTTCAGTGCGTCATCATCCCTACCTGCCTGGATTGCCTGAAACGCTTCGGCGACCATCGTGGCCAAAGCAGCGGACTCTTCCGGAAGCGACTTACGAACTTCGGTATCGAAGACGGCAACATCTTCAATCATCTCGCCGGCGGTGGCCCGTGGACGCACTTGAGCCAAACGCCGATTCAAACTGTCTGACTGAATTTGCGTCGCTACTGCCGGCGGCTTTGGCCGGGTGGCATTCACCTTGCCCTTTCCCTTGTTCCGATTTTTCCGCTTTGCCACGTTAAGCTCCGTCAAAAATGATTTCAAAATAGGCGGCGCACCGTCACTGGATCCGGAGCCAGGCGCCTCAACTTTAGTTGCATCAGATCAGATCACGTGGAGTTCTCACGCTTCAGTCCACCCCAAAACGTTTACCATATCGGATATCGATTGACAATCAATGGTCATACGACAGAGCCGGGAATTATCTGCCGTGTACTGCCAGCAGCATTCCGTCCCAGTGGCTATTTCAGCCCACCACTGTAATTGCTGCTTCCCTATCTGTGCCGCTCTCCAGGCTCCCACTGACCTCGCGTCAGTGGCGTGCGGGGCACCACCGACCTTGTGTCGGTGGTCCCATGACTGACAAGCTAGACATTCGTCCCCCAAAGACTCCTTCACCGCCCCACTGACCTCGCGTCAGTGGACGGATGACTTTCCAGCTATTTTTTTTCCAGATACAATGCCTACAGTGTCCCAACAACTCCGTCCCGAATTTCGGAGCACGTCGCCATGGCTTCGCAAATGTATTCTTTCGACATTGCTACTGTCGCATATCAACTGCGTTGGTCGCTGGCCATCTTTCCAACTGGACCGATTCCGCAACCGTCTTTGTGGATCGCTGAACTCTCTAAGGCTTGCGAGGCCGACGGCATTCGTATTTTGGAAGCGACCATTTCTCCCAACCATTCCCTCATGTTGATGCTCAGTACGCAGCCCGATGTGATACCAACTGCCATCGTTCAGCGAGTCAAAGGTCGCCTGCAACATCTACTTCGAGACCGGGGCAGTATATCTTGGCGACGAAATTTTCGCCTATCAGCAATCGGCGACGCTAACGCAAGAACCGCTGACAATTATGTGGCAGATCAGTCTAAACACCATCCGATGCCATCAAGTACTTCCCAACAGAATTTTACTGAACTCGCTTGGTACGATAAATCGCTGGATATTACGCAGCCCGTTACGAGCAGTCATGGTCAGTATGCACTTGGCCTGCATGTAGTCTTGGTCCATGCCGAGCGGTGGCGGAATGCCGATCAACGATTCCTAGAGATTACACGAAGTGGAATTTTAGCGACGCTGGCACACTGGAATTGTGCCGCTTCAAGGATTGCGTTGCTTGCAGATCATGTGCATTTCCTGATGCGATTAAGCTACGATGTAGCACCGTCCAAGTTGATCTTGGCGGTGATGAACGAAGTGTGCGATGCGCATCGTGGATTGAGAATGTGGATGGATGGTTTCTACGTTGGCACGGTCGGTTCTTACGATATGTCTGCGGTGCGGCGTATGACGCGTTCTAGCCACGAGAGTCGTGATCCCATCGACGCAAGGTCGAAGGAGATCTAAAGAAGTCGGGAATAAGCATGAAACTAGCCTGTCAGTCTGGCTCCCACTGACGCAAGGTCAGTGGCGAGCGGGGCATGACCAACTCGGACGACTCAACGAGGCTCCGGGCTTTTACTCAACCGGCAAAGGGCCTTCTTCGGTGCTGTATCGAGATCTTTTAAAGTTCCCGATTGAGCGCATCAAAATCCATCGCGACGACGTCCGGCTGGCAGAGCTTGGAAACCAGATCGTGTTGTTTATCGAGAAATCACGGTTATTGACCTAATAATTCGCATTCAACTTCGTTAATCGTTATGAGTTGACTTCGCGGCACTCAGGTGACAGGCACTCAGGGGACAAGACTTTGACTTTTAGTCCAACGTGATTTGTGTCTTGGGTTATGATAGTCTGGCCTCTACCGCGATCGGGATCTCATCTTCGTGCAACACATGCGGGCTCTGCAAGGCTCGAGTTTGTGGCACATTCAATAACATCGAAAACGAATATGAACATTTGGCTTTGGCAGCTACGGGCTATTCTTTTGGTCGCGTTTTCCTTGATAAACGTTGGCGCGACCAACGCCGTTGCTCAAGACGAGACGGATACACCGGTCGATGTAAGCGGCGCAAATGTCGACAAGGAGCGAACGATCTATGTTCCATTTTCTAAGCTCCGCGAGGTTTTTGAGAAAGAAGGGCGTGGGGTGTTTTTGCCCTACGATCAGTTCCAAACGCTGTGGAAGGCCGCCCATGAAAACCGACTGCCGCCACAACCGCCCTCCAAGTCGCCCGTTGACGCCATCATTACTTCGGTTCTCAACGAAGCCACGATTCAACGCGACGTGGTTCAAGTCGAGGCATCACTGACCATTGAGTTGATCAAGAAAGGATGGATTCAAGTTCCATTGCGATTGAAGGACGCTGCGATTCAATCCGCAACGATCGATGGTGAGGTCGCGCGAGTCATCCTCGCGCCCGAAGGTGGCTACCAACTGTTAATCGAACACAAGACGCCTGAATCGGCCTCGGTTGAACTGAAGCTTGTTTACTCACGAGCTTTTGAAAAATCGCCGGGCCGAAACAGTGTCGCTTTCGACGCTCCTCAAGCGCCCGTGAACCGCTGGCGAATTCGGATTCCGCAGGCTGGCGTGAAAGTCAATGTACAGCCCATGATTGCCGCTTCAGAAGCGAATGGCGATGGCGATGCAACCACAACGAGCCCCCAAGATGAAACCGTGCTATTGGCGTTCGTGGGCGGAGCTCCGCAAGTTGCGATCGATTGGACACCCAAGTCAGAGGGCGCAGCCGGCATGTCTGCCTTGACCGCAGTTCAAGTTCAACAAGAAATGTATGTGACCGAGGGAACGGTTCGGACGCGAGCAACCTTGCAATATGAAATCAGCCGTGGCGAGCTTTCGCAACTTAGCATGGAAGTACCGAATGATCAAAAGGTTGTGAATGTCTTCGACCCCAATGTCCGTAAATGGCTTGTGACCAAGGAAGCCGATTATCAGCGTATTGACGTGGAACTATTCGAACCCGCGCGTGCTGCTCAAAGCCTATTGATCGAACTTGAGCTGTTTACCGACGGCGAAGCGGCAAAGGTCATTGCCGCGCCGCGAATTCGGGTCGCCGACGTTGGGCGTCAGCAAGGTACGCTGGTCGTCAACGTTGACCCTGCGCTTAAAGCGGAATCGACCACACGAACCGGATTGTTGCAGATCGATGCATCTGAGCTGCCGCCCGCGCTAGCTGCACAAACATGGGCATTTGCCTATCGCTATGCTTCGCTGCCATTTGAATTAGAAATCAACATTGAGAAGATTCAGCCGAGGATTTCCGTTGTTCAACTGATCGAAAGTTATCTTGAACCGGAACAATGGACCGTTGATCTACTGGCAGTCTACAACATCGAAGAGGCTGGCATTTTTCAGCTTGAATTTTCTGTGCCGACAGGATTTGATGTCCTGCAGGTTCGAGGTCGCGAAGTTCCTGAGTCGACTCCTGCATCCGTCGATTCCTTTCATCTAGAAGGCGAGAACAAAGCACGTCTGATCGTGAATCTTGCGCGGAAAGCCATCGGTAAAGTTGCCCTCAGTGTCCACCTTCAGCGAAAACTTAGCGATCCAAATTTGCTCGCACCCACTGGCACGGCAGCGACCTTGTCTCTGGCGGTTCCTCAAGTCAAGCAGGCCAATGTGACACGCGCCTCTGGCCACCTGATTGTTCACTCGCCGGAGAGCTTACGGGTCAATCCAACATCGACGGTCGGTTTACGCGCCGTTTCCTTTAGCGAAGTTTATCAAGTGCTTGCGTCTATTCGCGATAATCGCTTTCCCAATACGCGTCCTGCACTGGCGTTCGCGTATTCTGATCAACCAGCGCAACTGGAAATGAACGCTGAGCGTCGGACATCGTTGGTTACCGCGCGACAACGAATGGTAGTGCGCCTCGACAGCGGTGTGGCACGGTATGAAACCAAGATCTTCTATGAGATTCTGTACAGCGGTGTCAAAGCACTGCGGATTGACGTCCCGACGGCGCTTGCACCTGATCTACGAAATACGAGCAACGGCATTCGCGAAGCCGCGATGGACCCGATGCCTGACGATGTGGCGGATGGCTATGTGGCGTGGACACTGAGCGGCGAAACCGAGCTGATTGGTAACCACGTCGTACAATTTGCTTGGGAGCGCAAGCTTGATCAATTGGAAGTTGGTAAAAGCCTCGATGTTGACGTTCCCCATCTCAAGCCCATGATGGTTGATCGAGCTTGGGGGCAGATTGTGGTGACCAAAACCGAATCACTTGACGTCCAGCCCGCGGGTGAACCGACAGGCCTGCGTTCGATCGATCCGATGCACGATGTGATGGCGGATGCGTTTGTGACAGACGCAGCCAGAGCGTTTGAGTTTTACAACGACTGGACATTGAGACTGACGGCTACGCGTTATCAACTTGAAGAAGTTAAACGGACCAGCATCGAGCGAGCCCTGGTGCGCGTTGTGGTGACTCGGAGCGGCCATCAGGGAATTCAGGCGCTGTACCGAATGCGAAGCGCACGTCAACGACTCGCGTTGCGGTTGCCCATCGAGGCAGAATTCGATTCACAACCTGCACGCATCAACGGCAACCCGGTTGCGCTCGAACGCGGCGATCAAGGGCAACTGTTCATACCGCTGGTCGGCCAAGGTCCCGACACTTCTTTCATGTTGGAACTGCGATACTCGACGCCTGGAACTTATAAACAAATCACTGTACCGGAGTTTCCTGAGGATCCTGCGGTTCAAAAAGTATACGTGGCCACTTACCTTCCCAATGAATTGGCGCTGATTGGTTCGGCGGGAGCGTGGACCGAGGAATTTACTTGGATTCGAGCAGAACCCTTTAAATGGATGCCCGCGCCAATGCAATCGGATGATCAACTTGTGAATTGGGTGCGTGAAGGGTTGGAGTTGTCACCACTGTCGGCCTTTCAAACCGATGGAACGATGGTTTTGTTCTCTGCGTTGCGACCGCAACCGCCTCCTGAAGGCGATTTGCGACTTTATGCGATGGGAGAAAAGTGGCTAGCGGGATTTGTTTTTGTACCGTTGGCGGTTATCGGGCTCGTACTGCTTCGCCGACCGTTACGGGAGAAGATTGCTGCAATCGCAGTGGTGCTGATCTTGATCGTTGGATGTGGTGCTTTTGCTCCCACGTTTGCTCAGCAATTACTGAATTCACCGATGTATGCAGGATTGGCGATGGTAGCCGTCGTTTGGATTGCTTGGTACCTGATTCGCGGCGTCCAAGCATATCATCAAAAGCAGAAACAAGTAATGTTTCAACCGGCAAGCACTGGAATCGTCAATGAGCCATTCGCAGCCACAACTCCCAGTACCGATGATGACGCAACGGGAGGAACGCAAGATGAATAAGCCGATGTTTGTCTCGATGCGTGCCATCCTGATGGTTTGGTGTTTTTTGTTGCTGGGAACGAGTGTTTTTGAACTTTCCATTTTAAGCGCACAAACGACGGTTGCGTTGGCCAACGAAGTACCGCGGCGAGAGCTGTTCGTTCCTTTTGAGGAACTCGATTTATTGATCGGTAAGGATACCAATCGCGTCTACATGAAACGCGCCGAGTATGAGCAACTGAAGCGACTTGCCCGTGTCCGAATTGAGCAAGCATTGCCACTCAAGCAATTGTTGCTCAAGGCAAGCTACCGAGCGTCAATCACTGACGGCCGGGCAACGATTCAAGGTGAACTGGAGATTGAGCTGCTCGACAAAGGTTGGCATGCCCTGCCGCTTGCCTTTTCCGGAGTTGGTATTCTCGCCGCGCTGCTGGATGAAAAACCTGCGGCCCTCGCCAAGAATGAACAGGGCCAGACGCTGCTATTTGCGGAAGGTATTGGCAAGCATACGCTGAAGCTGGATATGGTCTTGCCAGTGGCGATCGATGCAGCCCAGCAAACGCTTCAGTTTCAACTTCCGACTGCGGCCGTTGGCAGGTTATCTCTGTCGGTGCCAGGCAACGTCGAAGTCAAATCGGGAGCCGTCGTTGTCAGCCGCGAGGTCAATGCGGATGCGAACGTGACGATGTTTGAGATACTACCATCGGCTACTCCAATGTCTATTTTGATGTCCCTGAACAATAAGAAGCTGCGCGAGCAAAGCACCGTCATTGCTCGCGGTGTTTTGGTAGCGGAGATTACTCAAGGCTACGAACGCCTGCACGCGACCATGTCGATGGGGGTATTGAATGGAGCAATCGATGAGTTTCGGTTTGCGCTTGCTGATGATCTAGATGTGAATTCAGTGACCTGCGATTTGCTCAGTCGGTGGTCGGTTGACACGATCGATGGTCAAAGGCAACTGGTTGTAAAACTTCGCAGCCCCGCGACGGAGCGTTTGGTAATCAATGCTAGGCTTGATCGACTTGAGCCGCAATTGGACGAATGGACCATGCCTCGCTTTCAACCGATCAATGTTGCGGGCTACTCGGCGGTTGTTGGGTTGCTGATTGATGATCGGTTAAAGGCATCAGCGATTGAACCAACCGCGCTGATTGCAATCGATAGCAGCGTGTTGACATCCGCGCTGCCGCCAACGCTGTTAGCGAGTGGTCCTGACGCACCGCAGTTGAAGGCAGTCGCGGCCTTTTACGCTGCTCAGGCAAAGTTCGCGTTGGCAGCGCGATTCAATATCCAACCTCGGTACTTGACGGTGAACGCAAATTCGCTGGTCACGCTTTCTGATCTTGGCATCACGGTTGCTGGCGGATTTTCGTTGATGCCCAAGAACGAAAAATTGTTTTTCGCTGACTTTCTGTGCCCTGCTGATTGGAGTATCGATTGGGTGAGAACAACGGACCAGCATGAACTCAAGTTTGACCGATTTCCAGCCACCGACGCGGAAGCGGGTATTCCAAACGCAAACGCGACTCGGGTACGCGTTTTGATACCGGCTGGCATTCCCGTCGGAGGTCAATTGAGCGTCTTGTTTCAATCACAACATACGCCAGCCGATTGGCTAAGCGATTGGAAGTTGCGATCTCTTGCGATACCCAGATTTCCTGTCATCGGTGCGGACACGCAGTTGGGCGCTGTTGCCGTGCAGTTGCTGGACCATTTAACGGTGGTCCCAGAGACGATCGAAGGGCTGTTGGTGATGAATAGCGACGAAAAGAATCGTTTTCATTTGGCCGAAGTTGATACTGCACTTGCCTATCGCTATGAAACAACGAATTGGCAAGCGGCGATCAAAATTGCCCATGTTTTGCCGCGCATGACGGCTCAGGTGCTTTCATTTGTTCAATTGCAGCCTGAATCTTTGGTTGCACATACGGAGCTGGTCTTTACCGTTGATCAGGCTCGCTCACAACGTGTGACCTTTTCGCTTCCAGAATCAACACCGGCTGAGATTGCGATACGTGGCCTGAGTGGAGTCGTCGTCAAAGAAAGTTCTAGCGTTGTCATTGAGAGCCGAAGAATTTGGACCGTTCAATTGGCCGAACGCCAGCTCGGTACGGTGCGGTTAGCGATCGACTTTACCCAGCGATTAGATACCAATCAAAAACAGAGACTGCCATTACCCATCGTACGAGCTGAAAAAATCGACTATCAATCGGGAAAGATTTCTGTCGAAGGACATTCGGAATTGGAAGTCGATTTATCGGAACATCCTCGGTCCGTCGATATCGGCGAGTTAGTGGACGCAGAATACCAGGTTGGCAAGCGATTGTTGGGTGCGTATGGGTACGTTGGCAATCTCGATTTAGTGACGGCCGATATTGCGAGGATTCCCGTTCATCGTTTGCCGACAACCATTGTCGAGCGCGCGGAGCTAGTGACGCTGGCTTCGACCCAAGGCCTCAGCCAAACCGCCGCAAGATTTCACTTGCGGACCAACGCCACCTACCTTGAAGTGCGTTTGCCCCCAGATGCCGAACTCTGGTCGGTGATGCTGAATGGCAAGCCAGCATTGCCGCAGCGAGAACACGATCGCGTGTTGATCGCGTTGCCCGCCAATCAACAAATGAGCATGCGTGACTTGCAATTGGTCTACGAAACTCGCAACCAGAGAATTCAATGGAGCGGGCAGGTGAATGTAATCGCTCCAGATTTATATGAACGCGATGAGCGAACGGCGGATGGCCTGTTGATTCCGATCGCGGACCTGAAGTGGGAGTTAGTTCTTCCCAACGGCTATCGAGTTACCGCCGTCAACGGCAATTTGTCACCCGATGATTCATCGCTCGGACAATTTTCAGTGCCATGGTTGTTAAGCAAGCTTTGGCGACTTGGTGGAGGACGCACACAATTTGGAGTGGACTTGGCCGGAAGCACAAGGCAACGCTATTCGGAGTCTGTGGACAGATCATCGGTGCCGATGAGTCGCGACATGGGTAACGAAAGTTTCCCAGAAGAGAATTTGTCCTATTCCGCACCAGGGTTGCCACCAATGCTGCAATCAAATTTAGGAGTGGACGATTTGTTTGGTGACGTGACGCTTGAAAAGAACCAGCAACCTTTTTTTGGCGAAATATTAGGTGCGCCGATAGCGGTGCCAGCTCCTGCTCAAGCAATTCCCACTCCATCAGCCGAAAAAGCCGTCGAGAGCAAAAGCAATACGCGAGCATCTGCAAAGGGAGGAAAACTCTGGGCGTTAGAAGGGGTTCGAAGTCTGACGATCGAGCTCAATACACAATCCAACGGCGAACATGTTTACCTGACCAGCTTGGGGATTGAACCGCGTGCTGAGGTTACGGTTGTTAATCAGTCCCGATTGAACTGGCTGGCACTCTTGCTCGGTGTCGTTGTGTTCTGTATTGGTGCTTTTGTGATTGCTCGCAATCGCCGCAGCCGCTTCATTTTCATCTCCGCGCTAGCCGCCTGTATCGCACACCCGCTAACGGGCTGGGATGTTGAGTTAGCCCCACTAACCGCCAGTGTATTGTTGGCACTTTTGACGCTCGTTTTCTTTAGTTTGATCTGTTTTCTATGGACGCGCGTCCATGAGCGAATCGAAAAACGAGCGGCATTCCACAGCCAAGCCCCATCAGTGCTCGCCACGGCGTCCATTGTTTTTATGATATTGCTGACGATTGCCGAACCAGCAGTTGCACAGGATCAAGCGGGGCCAAACACACAGGTGCCTGGACAAGTTATCGCGAACGCGGAGCAGTTGGCTCAATGGCTATCGATATTGGGAGTGGGTTCAGGAGCAGGAGCAGTGACATTGCCTGCGGATGCGATCGTCATTCCCTATGATCCGTCACAATCGGAGGACGTGATGCAAGCAGAGAAGCTGCTTGTCCCGTTCCAAACCTATGTACAGCTTTGGAATCGTGCCCATCCTGATAAGACGATCAATGACGCAGACTTGCCGGCAGGCTACGCATGGTCGGCGGCTGCTTACACGGTCGACCTTGAGCCGGGTGATTCGCTCCGCATGACCGGCAGCCTGACCGTTGAGCAGTTTACGGATCAAGAAATCGTAATCCCGCTTCAATTGTCAGGTTGCGTGTTGGAAATGGCAACTTTGGACGGCAAGCCACCTCGGTTGCAGATGCTTGAAGCTCAACCAATGCAAGTAGCTCAACAAGCACAAACGGTCGTGCCCAATGCTATCCCGAGCGCGATGTTCATGCTGTACTCTCAGGGCAAGGGTCGTAAACAACTGGACCTCACCCTTCGATGGAAACTGGATAAGAACAGTGGCTGGCGGGTGATCGATGGAATTGTGCCTTCCGGTCCTGCATGTAAACTTACCGCCACCGTTCCGCTAGCGAAAACGGAAGTGCGGTTTAGTAGTGGTATCGACCGGAGCTTGCATGAAACAAGCCGAAATAGCGAAAAGATCATAACGTCCGTTTCGAGCGATGGACGGTTATCGTTGCAGTGGCGAGACAAGATCAGCGAAGCGACGGTTGACCAGGGGCTGACGGTTCAGGCACGTAGTGTCTTCGATATTCAGGAAGACTCGTTAAAATTTTCTTGGCATGGTAGTTTCGAATTTCGGCGCGGTCGACGTGAATCATTAACCTTGCAATTACCGAGCGACTACCTCGTCCAAAAAGTGGTTGGTAACAATATTCGAGGCTGGACCACGAAGGAGAACGGCTCAACGCAGCAGTTGGATGTGGAACTGCTCAAGGCGGTTGCAGAACGCGAATCATTTTCCATATTCATTTCAAAGCAATCGGCGATCGATCCGTCGACCACAACCGAAATCAGCGTGCCGCAAATCAAAGTCCCAGATGCCATGCTTCAGCAAGGCCACGTTGCGATCCGTCGCAGCTTGCTGCTAGAGCTACGGACTGGCCTGTCCGCAGGAGTCACGCGAATCGATGCCCTGGATGAAAGCCAATGGCTAGCCGGTCATGAGGAGCCAGGTCCACTTTTGCTGCGAGACTACCAAGCCTATCGATACTCACAGGTGCCATTTGAACTGAAGTTCGCGACGAGCGCCGTCAAGCCGAAAATCGATGTGCGATATCAATCCCTATTAAAAATATCTCAGCGAGAAAAAACGATTGAAACACGGTTGCTTGTCGATCCTAGCGACCGTCCTATCTACCGATTGCAAATCAGTGCTCCAGCAGAATGGAAGCTGCAAGCGCCTGAGCTTGCCGGTGAGTTTCAATGGTCGATCATTCCTGATGGCGCTCGCCAGCGGTTGCAGATTTTTCTTGCCAACGGGCAGATCGAACCGTTTCCGATCATCTTGCATGGGCAGATCGATGGTGCGCTGGACACGAACGTTCCCATCTCACTGCCGAAAATCGATGTCGTTGACGCCTTGAATGAGTCAGGAGAAATCGTTGTGCAAGCGGACCCTGCGTACGATGTTAGAACCGAAACTTTGCAAGGCTGCGAAACGGCGCTGCTTGAGACCGTCAGCGGTTGGTTGGCAGCAAATCAACGTGAGTCAACGCGGATGGTGATTCGTTTTAGTGGCAAGAATTACGATGGTTCACTGCGAGTGTCCGAGCGCACGCCGATCGTCAGTAGCTTGAGCGTGACGAATGTAAGGGTTACCGACCGCGCCATCGAAGAAACGATTTTCATCGAAGCGAATATTCGTGCGGCTGGGATCCGAGAATTCGCTTTTTTGTTGCCTGCGAGTATGGCAAACTCACGAATTCAGGCTCCGTTGCTTCGTCAGAAGAATATCGTTCCGGTCCCTGACCGAACGGATGTCGTGCGTGTTCAATTGTTGTTGCAGAATGAAATCATGGGACAGTTCCGGGTCGTTGTGGAACATGATCATGAGTTGACAAGCGAACAACACGTTGCACCAATTCCAGTGATCGAGACGGGCACAACCGATCGACGGCTGATCACGCTTGAAAATGTAAGTCGTGATGAGCTGGTAACGAAGGATCTTAAAGCCGTAGAACGGCTGGAACGATCCCAGCTCCAGCAGCGTTTTCAGTCCGATCTGCTTGTTGGAAAATCTTCAGAAGCGTATTTAGTTCGTGAAGGATCGGACGATGCCTTGCTAACTTACGTAACCACATCGCGCGAGGTGTTGGCGACCGCTGGCGCGCGGATCGGGTTGGCTCAATCGCTGATCGTTGTCGACGAGCTTGGTGCTTATCGTGCGACTCAGGAATTTCGAATTGAAAATCGCACGGAGCCATTTTTGGAGATCGAATTGCCTAAGGGCGCGAGACTCTGGACCGTGAGCGTTGCTGGCGAAACGGTAAAACCAGCGATGGCCGCTGACGCCAGTTCCACCACCAGCCGCCGGCTACGAATGCCGCTAGTAAAGACTGCGGAAGGCGATCTCGATTACGCCGTTGTGCTGAAATACGGGGGACAGATGCCAAAACCAAGTTGGTTCAGTCGCGTCGAGATCCCGATGATTCATACAGTGAATATCAATGCCGAAATGTCGCAAGTGCGTTTGAGGTTGCCAGAAGCTTACAAGTGGTTCAATTTTGACGGCACGCTAGGACGGGTTGAGAGCGAAGCTGATCTTCAAGCAGGTTGGCTTTCATTTCGCACACGGCAATTGTCTGATCTTACGCAATTGCTTAGTTCCTCTGGCTCGTCAAACGATTACTCGAAGGCGCGAGCGTCAAGCAACCTCAAGCAACTTGAAGATTCCCTGCGAAGCGATAATGAATTTTTCAAACAGAATTCCGGACGAGAAACGGAGCAACTGCGACAACAATTGGAAGCGAATTCAGCGGCATTGCAGACGGCCCAGCAACATGCGGTGCAGCTTGATAATGAACAAGCGGGCGTTGTCGTCGATAATCGCGACATTTTGAATGGTCTCTACAGCGCGCAATCTAACGGTCGATCGCTGAATGCCCTCGACGATGTCGGCCAGAATTTTATCGTAGAGGGCTTCAAGCAAAGTCAGGGCAAAAGTGTTGACGCCGAAGCCTTTCAGCAAGGTTGGCTTGCGCAGAACAAGCTCGAAGCCGGTAAGTCGGATGCATTTTCGGCTGGGCGAATAGCGAAGGATTCCAGTTCGGTTGAGGCTATGCAAAAGAAGATGATGGAAGTCTCGCCTGAATTGGGAATTGTAAAACAGAAATTAAGCGGTGAAAAACCTGGTGAAATGCGAGACTACGACAACGCTGATACTGGCGCACAATCACAGCGTTATCGAGTTCGACTGAAGCAACAAATGGCCGATCAACGTGGCGCTCAAATGTCGGAAGAGTTGAGCGGATCGGCGCCATCGTCGATGCCGAGCAATAGGAACGGCGAGGCGATGAATAGCGGAGGCATGGGCGGAGCAGGTATGGGCGGAGCAGGTATGGGCCCACAGGGACCACAGACACCGCAGCGTACAGGTCGAATGATGTTTGGGGGAGCGGTAAATTCGAACGCTGGTCAAGCGTCTCAGGGTGATAGAAGAATCGATCCGTTTAATGGCGAGCCCCAAAGTCGGGAGTTGAAACCGATAAACCAACCGATTGATGGTGATTTTGCGGTAGCAGACGCTGAACCTCAAGCACCGGCACCACCGGCTGATGCGTACATGGCAAGTCTCGATGTTGACCTGCCACTACGAGGTCGTGAGTACTTGTTTTCAACGCCACGCGGCGATGCGAGGCTTACGGTTCAGGGCATTTCACAGCGAGTTTATCAGCGGCTGACGTCCATCTTGTTGCTGCTAGTAGGAGCGGCTGTCATTTTTCAACTTTACCGCTGGTCGATATCGTTGATTCACACCGTCTGGGGTGCCTGGGCGTTGGTGACAATATCGACCCTGGTTGGCGCGCTTAGCTTGGTCAACGGGTATCTTCCCATCTACGGGTGTCTAGCGATCTTGGCCGCAATCGTCATCGTTACATCGAATCGCCATCAATTAATTCAGCACCTCTAGTGCTTTATCAATGTTTAATCTGAGGTTCGCGAGCGGCGAAAGAGTGTCGCCTTTCGCTCCGCGAAAGAGCACTTTACCGCGGAGCGAAAGGCGACAACAAAAGACAACACCGTATTGTTAGTGCCAATTTTCGCGTGGCGAATCCAGCGTGAGAACCGCGCGCTCGCAAGGATTGGTCCGCCGGCTTTTTGACGTGGGATAGGCTTCCAGCCTTTTTATACCCCACAACTTTTTCTTATACCCCTGCCAGCTTGCCGCGTGGAATTAAGTAAGTGGAACGGCGCGAGCCGTCCGGTGCCATTTCGAAAAACCCGGCGAAACACCGGGCGGCTCGCGCCGCACCGCTAACAAAATGCTTCGCATTTTCGTTCCCAAGCAAGCTGGGTAGTGGCCGAAGGTCCTTTTGAAGATGTGGGGTATAAATAGGCTGGAAGCCTATCCCACTAATTTCCGCGCGGCTCCTATCGCTTGGGATTGACGCTCGAATTCTTTGAAATGCTTTGCAAAAACCTTGCAACGTCGATGGCCAGTTGGTCGATCTTCTGGTCGGTAATCGTCTGAAAGTCCGATAGACGCTGTTCTCGTCCATAGCCAACAAACGGTGGACGTGCGGTGGTGTGATTCAAAAATTCGGCAAACACCGAGGGCCTGCGCTCGCACAGATAAAACATAAGCAACCAGCTAATGCTATATACGTCCTGCACTTCATTTGCCTGATCGAACATTAGGTCTTCCGATACAAGCCGACGAATGTCATTCGACAAGGATTGATTCGAATCCTCGTATCGTGCTTGTAATCGTGAGATCGCATCTGAGTGCGCTCGTTGCCAAAGCTGACTTACGCGACCATCGGCCATGGCCGGCGACTCGAACAGCATGCCTAACCCTTCCGTAATCCATTTGGGCGTTTCGTTTAATCGGCTGTGGATATTGCTATTGAATGCAGATTGATGCGCTGCCTCATGACGCAGCACGGCGATGGTTGAACTCGCCATGCCGCTATCGTAGGTGTAAACACGATTGCTGTTAGCAATATAGATTCCCGCCAGCGAACTATTGGGTATTTTCTGTCGATCAAGCGCGGCATGAAAGGCGGTTCGATCCGGCATCACCACCGCGACCATCGGAAACTTGCCGGTGCGAACATTGACACCACGCTTCTTGAGTTGATGGGTGAATTGTTGGTGAAGGTTTTCAAATGTATCGGGCCATTTGGAGCCACGCCCCTTGGGCTGCACGACCACGAAATGTTTGGTAGCAATGACTTCAAACGCTGGGCCGAATTCGCGATTCAAAGAGCGGCGGAGTTCGACGGCTGTGGCAGGTGTGAACTCGCCTTCGATCGCTTGCACGTCGCGAAATTTGTCGGCGTTTTCAAGGTAGTGCAGTTGGCCGTCGTTAGCGAGAATCAGCCAAGTTGCTTGATTCTTTGCCAAGCTTAAACCGGTCACTAATTGACCGCTATATGGGAACTGCACATGGTACATTTCAACTGCCGTGCAATTGCCGACAGGCATTGCCGGGAAAGTTGCAACCATGATCGCAATCGCGATAACGTGTTTAGACATAAGCGTAGGTTCGAAGAGTAGTTGGCTGCTTGTTTTCGTAAATACAAGCTAGGGAAACCTACGCCAAAAACCCGCGTGCCGCTGCTGGCGATGATGTTGCCTGCGAATGTTGTATCGTGCTTCGTCTGGTCGAAGCACCGCGCCTGACGGTTGTGACGAATATACGGTGCGTCGCTACTCTTCACGAATTAACGTACAGGTGCAAGATGCGGTTGCAACTCGCTTGTGGCGAGCATTGGAAATTTCACATTGAACGAAGCCAATTCGCAGCCCTCGTTCAATCACTTTAGCATCGGCCGTCACCCACCCTGTGCGGATTGGGCGGATGAAGCAAACGTTCATATCGATCGTCGAAAAGTCTTCACCGGGAAGCAGTGTTCTGCCAAAAGCAATCCCCATCGCGGCATCAGCAAGCGCAGCGAGGAGACCGCCATGGACTCGCCCCATGGGATTGTGGTGAATGGTTTTGCACTCAAGTCGCACAATCGCTTCGCCAAAACCGCCAGGTTCTACTTGAAAACCGACCAGCTTTGAAATCGGTGCCGTTGAGAATCTGTCATTGTTGCTGGAATCATCTGGGGATTGTGTAGGGGCAGAATCAGTGGGCACAGCAGTCTCACAGCAGAAAGTACCGGACACGTACCGGACCTTATTTCCGGTTTTTTGGTTAACCGTTTTGCGGAAGATTAGTAAACACATTGAAGCCCAAAATGAATTCCGTGAATGTAGTACGTGTCGTAGCGCAACACAGCATTGGGGCGTTGCTGGCCGGTTGGATTGTCTGCGGCATTGACGGCTAAATCACGATCTATCGCCCCCGAGACTTGAAGAGCGTCGGTCATGACAATGGCGTGATAGCCGACTGTCAAATCGAGATTTCGGGTCCAACGCCAGCCGATGGTTGCGTCCAACTCCGGTATCCATGCGAACGTATTGTCTGTCACTTTGCCGGTATTAAATGATCGTACGAGCAATCCAGTTGGCACGGTGGCATTCACACCGCCTGTGCTTGTGTTCGTCACGCCGTCTCGTTGTACCGATCGTCTCAATCCCCCGGCTGCGGCTTTGATGGAGCCATTGAATGACCAGCATCGTTCGCGATAACGCGCGGCGAGGCCGAGTTGTCCACCATGAAACTCATTCTCCGCGTCAAAACGGTCGACAACATCGATGATCGTTCCCTGGGGCAACGCTTGGTTCGAAAGCACTGTCGAGGATGTGCCGATTCGAAGGCTATCGTCCATTCGCATGTACTGATATCCGTAGAGTACATCAATAAACCCACCGAGCCCGCCAAGCCATCGCTGCCGGAGGGATACGTCGCCGCCATAGACACTGTTTTTGCCATCGATGTTGATCGAACCATTCCGCTGTGTTGCGGCCGCAATCACTTGGGAACCTTGGGCGGCAGCTTGACCATCAGTCACATTAAAAAATGGTCTTGCGATCAGAGCATTGCGAGTTTCGTCGGTCGCAAAATGAAAGGTGTCTGGTTCGGCACCCCAGCCGCGAAAAACGAGGCTGCGACATTGTTGATCATCCAGCCAAGTTCCGATTGTCACACGGCCCCCAGCGGTGAGCTGATCGAGGACGCGTTCGCCGCCGAATAATGTTGTTGTTCCTGGCCCAATCACGCCGGTATTGTTGGCCACAGTAGAAGTCGTTGCCAGCACGGGTAAACCGTCGCCAACTCGCCACATCATCATCAGCTCAACGGACCCGAACCATTGGCACGGATCAAGGCTCAGCCGCGGTAAGCAGTCGCTATATCCGCACCTGTCACAAGCACCGCATCCGCCACATGAGCTACATGAGCCGCTAGCGCACGTCATGCAACTGCCGTCGCATGCATAACCAGCGGCTTCGCATCCACACGCTGGCTCGAAGCCACAGGTGGGCTCGCCAGCGTATGTGCCTTCGGTAGCAAAGTTGGAGTCGCCATAATCTTCGTACATCACTTCGTTACCGTAAGTTGCTTGAGCGATGGCTGATCGCTTCGGGGCAGCTTGATAGCCGATTCGTCGAGCCCGTGCACGAACGATGGTGGGTTGTTCAAATTCGGGTTCAGCGAACTCAGGCTCCGTAAGCGCGGGCTCCGCGAACTCAGGTTCAGCGAACTCAGGTTCGTTGGGCACCGCCAGCATCTCAGTGACGCGATCGGGATACTCTTGGAACTTTAAGGTTTCAAGATTGCTTAGTTCTGCTTCAGTCGGCAGTTTTTTTCTGACCGTGATCGGAGGCTGATAGGAGCCTCTGTCAGACGTCTTGTTACGAATTAATCCGGCGAATTCACTTTCGTCGGCAAAGCTGGAGGGGACAAACATGCTGGTCAGCGAGCCAAGTAGTACTGTCGAGAGCGCCAAACATGTCCGTCGCCGTGCTGCTTGCAATGGCGACCAAAGATTAAACTGCGACATTTGCCATCTCACATCACGAAAATACGGATCAACACCTTTGTGTTTTCGGATTTAACGGTCGTGGCGATTGAGTCGATTTGGAAAGATTTAACGATCGAGCTGTGATTGCCGCCGCAATGGTGGCGTTCTGACTACCGCAAATACCCATCTTTGCAGACTTGCCAAACGGCCAGGTGGCGAACATCAAGGGCGGTCAGGTATCCGCCGCCGTAGCAGAATGTGTCAATGCAAAGCAAATGTTCGGCGTCCAAAACTTCCCCATCGTGGTTTGCCGTGTGGCCAACAATGGCGGTCGCACCGGACATGTGCCGCGGAGGAATGCCATCGCGTAAAGAATGCCACCGTAAAACGTCGGCTGGCTGGATGTCGAGCGGCAGGTTTGGATTGTAGGATGCGTGAGTGAAGAAGAAGCCCCCTTCCACGTAATAGTCGACGAGAGATTCAAAGAATTTGGCGTGATCAGGTGGCAAAAAGTCAAGATCGCCGTCGAACCCGTAGCTTTCCAGCGTTTCGACGCCCCCGAATTTAAGCCAATCCTGATAGTTCTGTTCTCCTTTGAGCACTTTGAGCATCATTTCTTCGTGGTTGCCCAACAGCGGCACCAAATGAGTGCGTTTGCTCAAGTCAATCAACTGGTCAATGACACCGCGTGTATCTGGTCCACGATCCACATAGTCTCCAAGTGTTACAATGGTATCGTCAGGACGTGGGTCGATTGCGGTCAAGATTGCCCGTAAAGCAACGCTACACCCATGAATATCGCCAATCGCAATCAGTCGGTTACTCACATACACTCTAAAAACAAAGTTAAGAATCCCTCAGGAAGTGAATAATGGACCCGATAATTACCTTGTTTGGACCAAGCTAAAATGACAAAAGTCACTTAGTTGTCTGGAATAAGGGTTCAAGATTGCCGTTCACACGTTGAAATTGTGTACAAAATAAGTGAAAATGTCTAGTCTTCGGTGCCGGGTGAAACTTCGCGGGATCAAATTTGTTGGCGGAGCCTCTCGAAACAGTTGATCACTTAAGTTTTCGATTTTCACCGAACGATATGTCGGGCGTTTTTTTGATGCTTGCTGTGGCGGGATATGGGTTGGAGCGACGTAATGAGTAGTATCGTAATTTCCGGAAATTCAGTGCCGATCGGCTCCCAAGGAATCGTCCCACTTCCGCCAAATTCGCAGACGTCCATGATGCAATCCCACCCATCAGAAGCCCATTCTTACAGTGGTCCAACGCAAATTGCGGACGTTGATGCTTATGGTGACGAGGAATTTGAAGAGGACGCTGGCTGGTTTGGTGATGAATCAACGTCGTTTGTCGGCAGTCTACTGGTCCATTTAGGGTTGATTTTGATGTTGGGCATTACGCCCATGATCCAGAAGCAAGATCCTGAAGCCATCGTGATCGTTTCGCCTCCGGAATCGGAGCAGATTGAAAAACTCCAAATTGTCGACGATGTCACATACAGCGAAGTTCCGCAGGATAAAGTTGGCGCTGCTAGCGTGGGCGACTTTGCCATGGCGGAAGCATCGGCCGCTACGTTTTCCGATATGGCGGAGATTCCAAGCCCAGTTGAAATTGAGCCCGATGCAACTGGCGAAATTTTCGCTAATAACCTATTTACTCAGCCAGTCGCACCGTTAGATAAACTAAAAACTCAAAAAGGGAAGGTTGGCGAAGGGACTCAAGGTGCCGCTGGTGCCATTGATCGGTTGACTTTTGAAATCCTGCAGGCATTAGAAGAACGGCCAACGCTTGTGGTTTGGCTATTTGATCAGAGCGGCTCTTTGCATCGTCAAAAGGCTGAGATTCGAGAGCGTTTTGATAACATTTATGCTGAACTTGGAATTGTTGAGAAGAGCGGCGGCAAAGTTTTCAAGAAATCGAACAATGATGTTCCATTACTGACGTCCATCATTGGTTTCGGTCAAGACGTGAAGCTTTACACGGAAGAGCCCGTGTATTCGATCGATGAAATCAAATCGATCGTGGACTCAATTCCTGTCGACACATCTGGAGTCGAAAAGGCGTTCACGGCGGTCGAGTTGGCTGCTGATCGATACACGACCCTTCGCAAGAGCCGGGGTGGCAACGGGCCGCAACGCAACGTACTGCTTGTTGTCGTTACCGATGAGCGAGGAGATGACATTGACCGCCTCGAGCCATCCATCGAGACCTGCCGTCGCTGGGGCATGCCTGTTTATGTGATTGGTGTTCCAGCTCCGTTTGGTCGGGAGCATTCGTTTGTTAAGTATGTTGATCCGGATCCAAAGTATGACCAATCGGCGCAATGGGCGCAGGTCGACCAAGGCCCCGAAACGATCTTGTCCGAACGTGTTCAAGTAGGTTTTTCGGCAAACTTCCAGGACGAGCCCGTCATCGATTCGGGCTTTGGCCCCTATGGATTGACTCGGCTCTGTTATGAAACCGGTGGGATTTACTTCACGGTTCACCCCAACCGGAACGTCAATCGTGAAGTTCGCCGAAACGAAATTGAGCCGTTTTCTGCGGACTTGCAATACTTTTTCGATCCCGTCGTAATGGCGCCCTACCGGCCTGACTATACGGCCCCAGCGGAATATCAAAAGAAAGTAAAGCAGAGTCCGCTTCGAACGGCTTTGGTGACTGCGGCCATGCAGGTTGCTCCTACACTCGACCGTCCTCAAACACGTTTTGTCCGACGCGATGAACCGTCGTTGGTTGGGGATCTGACGAAAGCTCAACAAGATGCCGCAAAGCTCGAGCCTTCGCTGATAAGGCTAGCTGCTGTGCTGGAACCTGGCATGGCAGGTCGCGCCACGGAGCCCACCCCACGGTGGAAAGCGGGATTTGATTTAGCGATGGGGCGTGTGTTGGCACAGAAAGTTCGTACCGAAACCTATAATGCTATGCTTGCCAAACTCAAGCGTGGCATGCCGTTTGAAACGCCCAAAAACAATACCTGGGTGCTTACTCCCGCCAGCGAGATCAGTGTTGGCAGTAAGTGGGAGCGGGAGGCGGCTTTAGCAAATGAATTATTAACGGCTGTCACAAAAGACCACCCCGGTACACCCTGGGCGCTACTGGCATCAGAAGAATTGAAAACACCGATTGGTTGGCATTGGAAAGAAGAGTTCACTGACCTAGCCCCCAAGAAAGAAGGTGGTGGAAACAATAACAACAACAACCCACCTCCGAGCGACGACAAAAAGCAGATGATAAAAAGAGCACCGTCACGTCCGCTGCCGAAGCTGTAGCATCGTCTGCCTGTTTGCAAACCCGATACAGAGGCCAATGGCACCCAGTGCACATTGGGTGAATATCCCTGCTGGGCGATCATCCCCGCGGAGGTACACAGCAAATTCACCACGGATAACCGTGGGCTGTTAAAAATTTGCTATTGGCATCAATGGTACGGTTCAGTCCGTTTGGTGACTAGAATCGTTGACTTAAATTTGATGTCCCAACTTTGTGGCCAAGCTGATGGGGAAGTGCTGATTGAATAACAACCATCAAAGTCACGCATGACAGTATATTGAACGTCGTCTCTGTCGAGGTTGGATTGGACCCGCAGGATTCATAAACCGTAATTCTCCATGAATCGATTCAATTTTCTGCGGCCCGATTCTGTCAAAAGCATGTCGCTCGACCATCGAATCAAAATTGGCACCGGTTAGTCTGGCGATCGTGCTCACGACGAAGTATTCCTCAAACCCATTTCTGAAACTAGGAACATTCCTGTACTTTACTTCGTCTGGATCGACGCTTGCATGCCCTGAACGATCGGCTTAAGCTAACCAGTCCTCCCAAAATTCCAGCTACGGGTATTTTTTTGCCCCCTTGGTTATCCCCCCAAAGGCCCTTGAATGTCCTTCTATTCGAAGTGTCTGGCCTCTTTAGTTGTGATTTACATTTCTTGTGGATTGCTATCTGCGGATGAAATTGATTTTGAAAATACGGCCGCGTTGGTCATTTCAAAGCGATGCATTGAGTGCCACAACGCAGTTGATCGAAGCGGCGAACTCGATTTGACACGCCGTGATACCGCGATGGCTGGTGGTGCCACTGGCGCAGTAATCACGCCTGGCAATGCCGATGCAAGCGAGCTCATATCGCACGTTGCTTCTGGCTTAATGCCACCACCCAAGAATGGGAAATCGCAACAGCTTCCAAAAGCTGAGATCGAATTGTTTGCCGCCTGGATCAATGCTGGTGCACCTTGGCCAGACAATCGTGTTCTCGATCCCTATGACCGCACGAATGACATTCGTGCTGGTCGCGATTGGTGGTCGTTGCAACTTTTTACCAAACCGAGCGTTCCCAAAAGTGCAACGGAGTCGGAGAACCCAATCGATGGATTCGTTGCCTTGAGATTGGACGCGAATGGACTTACCAAATCGCCGCGCGCGGGCAAGCGAGATCAGATTCGAAGACTTTATTTTGACCTTATTGGCTTGCCTCCAAGCGCCGAGAATATAGAAGCGTTTATCGCGGATGCTTCTTCGGATGCTTATGAAAAGATAGTCGATCGACTTTTGGCCATGCCGCAGTTTGGTGAACGCTGGGCTCGGCATTGGCTCGATATCGTTCGCTACGCAGACACAAATGGATATGAACGCGATGCAGAGAAGCCGAACGCTTGGCGATATCGCGACTGGGTTGTCAATGCGTTCAATAACGACATGCCCTATGATCGGTTCGTTATGGAGCAATTGGCGGGGGACGAATTGCCAGACCGCAACGAATCGACAGTCATCGCGACAGGATTCATTCGGCTTGGCACGTGGGATGATGAGCCCAATGATACGGCTGAATATCAATACGATCGTTTAGAAGATCTAGTGCATGCGACTTCGACAGCTTTTCTCGGGTTGACGGTCAAATGCGCGCGTTGTCATGACCATAAATTTGATCCGATCTATCAATCCGACTATTACCGAATGGGGGCTGCGTTTTGGCCTGGGCCTGTCGCCCATCGCGACCGCGCTTTTCTGGGCGGGCCAACCAAAGAGGAACTCGGCTTCGATGTGCTTGGTTGGACAGATCTCAGCAATACGCCTGCTCCGCTGCATTCACTCAAAAAAGGCGATATTCATCGACCCATTCAAGTCGTTGGCGCTGGGCCGTTAAGCAGTGTTCCCAAATTAGATCGTCCATTCCACATTTCACAGGCAGAGGCCAAAACGACGCAACGACGATTACAACTGGCACAATGGATGGTGCAACCCGAAAATCCTTTGACGTCACGCGTGCTCGTCAATCGAATTTGGCAACATCATTTTGGCGAAGGATTGGTAAGAACTCCTGATAATTTTGGCTTCAATGGTCAACCGCCAACACATCCAGAGTTGTTGGATTGGCTCGCAAGCGATTTAGTGGAAAACGGATGGAAGATGAAGCGTATTCATAAGCTGATCGTGATGAGCGAGACCTATCGTCAGTCTTCGTTGCATCCAAAACAATCGGATTATGTCGTTCGTGATTCCGCCAATCATTACTTGTGGCGAGCCAACCGGGCTCGCCTTGACGCAGAGTCGTTGCGTGATGCGGTTTTGTTGACTAGTGGTCAATTGAATCTGCGTCTAGGAGGGCCAAGTTTTCGTGCGCCGATTAGCGACGAAGCTTTGGAAGGACTTTCTATGAAGGGGAATGCCTATCAAGCCTCCGAACCGAGCGAAGCCAGACGCCGAGGTCTCTATATCTTTAACAAACGTGGCTTGATGGTTCCGATGATGACAACGTTCGATATCTGCGATTCAACGATGCCAACGGGAAGACGCGAATCTACCATTGTCGCGACCCAAGCGCTCGTGATGCTCAACAACGGTTGGATCCACGAACAAAGCACAGCGTTTGCGGATCGAGTGATTGAAAGCAGTGCAGAGACTACGGGCCGCATCAATAATGCATGGCGATATTCATTGGGGCGACTGCCCAGTGAGCGGGAACGCACGAGTGCGGTGACCCATCTTAGCCATCAAAGAGCCAATTTTGGCGGTACTGTCGCCCAAGCTGAACATGTAGCGTGGGTATCTCTCTGTCATGTATTACTCAACACCAATGAATTCATTTACCTAGATTGATATCATGCGAAAACACATAGCAAGATTTCCATGCGGCAGTACGCGTCGTGAGTTCGTATGGGAAATGGGCGCGGGGTTTGCGGGCGTTGCCCTCAGCAGCCTGCTTTGCGAAGATGGTTTCTTCAACCGAGTCCGTGCCGCAGAAGGATTGCCTACCAATCCGTTGGCCTCCAAGCCCTCGCACATCCCTACCAAGGTCAAGAGCGTTATCTTTTTGCTGATGAATGGTGGACCTAGCCAGGTCGATACCTTTGATCCCAAGCCCGCGCTGGAAAAGTATTCAGGTCAACCGCTGCCCGCTGACAAGCAATACATCAACTCGGGTGGAAGGGCGGTGGGATTGTTGACGCCGTCGGTGCGTAAATTCGAACCGGGAGGAAAAAGCGGTCTGCCGATTTCAGATTTCTTTCCGAATATTCGCAAACACGCAGATAAGCTGGCTGTGATTCGTTCCTGCTACACGGATACCCACGCACACGGTTCTGCCCTGGTACAAATGAACACGGGTAAACCCATTATTGGCCGCCCGTCGATTGGGAGTTGGGCGGTGTATGGGCTGGGGAGTGAGAATCAAAATTTGCCTGGCTATGTCGTCATGCTCGATAAGCGAGGCGGGCCCATTGGAGGCCAACCAAATTGGTCCAGCGGCTTTATGCCCGCAACTTTTCAGGGCACTTTGTTTCGTCCCATTGGAAATCCGATCCTCGACTTGGCTAGTCCCAGCTATTTGAACGCCAAATCACAACGCGAACAATTGGATTTGCTCTCAAATCTCAACGCCGCACATTTGTCGGATCGACCGGGCGCTACTGAACTCGCAGCGCGTTCTGCAAGCTATGAGTTGGCGTACCGTATGCAATCCGAAGCTCCTGAAGCAGTCGACATCACGAAAGAAACAGCCGCGACCTTGGAGGCTTATGGAGTGGATCGCGAGCCAACGGCAGAGTTTGGCCGCAATTGCTTGGTCGCAAGACGATTGGTTGAGCGCGGCGTTCGATTCATTCAATTGTATTCGGGGGGCGGCCATTTGGAGGAGACATGGGATGCTCACGAGAGTGTAGAGAAAAATCACGGACGTCATGCTGCCGAAACCGATCAGCCGATCGCGGCTTTGCTGGCGGACCTCCAGCAGCGCGGTTTGTTAGAAAGCACGTTAGTGATCTGGGGCGGAGAGTTTGGACGTATGCCATTTAGCGAAGGGACTGGCAAACCAGGTCGCAATCACAACCCCTACGGCTTTTCTATGTGGCTGGCTGGAGGTGCAGTGCGTGGCGGTACAGCTTATGGGGCGACGGACGAGTTCGGATTCGCTGCCGTTGAGAACCGAGTCCATGTCCATGATTTGCATGCCACGATTCTTCATTTGATGGGAATGGATCACACCTTATTGACCTACTTCCATCAAGGCCGCAACGAACGCCTCACCGACGTCTACGGAAATGTAATTCACGGCGTGCTCGCCTAACGAGCTCCTTCCTGGAAACCACTTGCGTCTGCAACCTGCCGTCAGTTTGGTTTCAAGAACCCTTGCCCTCCCCTAGTGGTCCGAGAACGAATCGGCCTTGCTCCAAACGTCATTTCTGCCCTTCCTTCCTATTCGACAAGGACACGGACTGAGTGCGTCCAGTTATAACGAGGTAAAAGTCATGGCTCCAGTTACCTTCCGTCGTAGGGTGAGCATTAAGGTTATCCATCACGAAGCGAAAGCGTGCCATCAAACGCCGGCAGGATAATGTTTGATCGTTGGGCTAAAGCGACCGACACGGAACGAGAAGCGGTGAACTCACGAAGAATGGCCTGTTGTTTCTCCGTAAAAACGATCTTAGCTGCCTTCCCTGGCATATTAACTCTCCGGCTGAAGATGGTGAAATCCGGTATTTTTGGACAAAAAGACATTTCATGCAAACCCTATTCGTTCTCGGACCGCTAGGCGAACGCCAGTAAAATTTAAATAAATAAGCTGGGCAGGTTGCCCTGGGCTCGGCATGAGGAGATAATGCTGTGTTACCAAGGGCTTGCCAAAGCCCGATAATCCCCCGCAACTGTGAGATTCCGTACAGTTACAGAATCACCACTCCGCGTTTAATGGTCTCTCCGGAACCAGTCCGGATCAAATTTCGGTATGTGATCGCTTTTCCGCGATCCGAAGTCCCAATCCCTTTTGGAGTTTCTGTCCATGTCACGACTGTTTCTTGGAAGCATTTTGTCGGCCGCACTGATGTGTGGCGTTTCGTTCGCTGCTGACACAGCAACCAAAGGCCTGAAGCAAGGCGATTCACTCGGCGCGTTCTATGTGACCAAGGTCGCAGGTGCGCCCGACGACGGCGTCGAAGATGGCGCGGAACTTTGCTACCGCTGCAAATACGGTGCGCGTCCAATGGTGATGGTGTTCACTCGCAAAGGAGGAGCGAAGGTCAGTGAACTTGTCAGCCAACTCGACAAGGCTGTTGTCAAGCATGAGGCCGCTCAATTCCGCGGGCTTGTCACCGTGATGGGTGAAAACGCATCGACATTAAAAGGCGAAGCCAAAAAACTGGCTGAACAGTCAGGTGCCAAGCATGTTCCCGTTGTGGTTGCCGCAGACAATGAAACGGGTCCTGAAGACTACCGCATCGGTGCCTCCACCGACGTGACGGTTGTCATTGCAACCGAAGGCCAAGTTGTGGCCTCACACAGCTTCGCCGCCGACAGCGTTGACGTTGCTGCCGTGATGAAGCAAGTTGAGGAGATGCTGAACTAGTGATTCGTCAACTATAATTGTCCCAATTGCTATGGAAAACAATTGAGACAATTGTTCTACACTGCGAAGGCTGCTCCGGTACAAAACCGGAGCAGCCTTTTTTTCAATGCCCCGCTTCGTTGCTGGGGCAGAACGTTTTGTGTAGTGGGATTTGCCAGAATTCCCAACGTTTTAGTGTGCTGAGGAATTCTGGCGAATCCCACTACGAT
>JAYVSE010000173.1:0-1993 GCA_043775635.1 Planctomycetaceae bacterium
CCCGGAGAGGTTGCTGAGCGATTGTGAGATTTGGTCAATACCATCGCGGTTGCCGTCTAATTGGAAGATCATCCACTGGACGTCGGTTCGCTCTGCTCGTAGTGACTTGAGAAGTTGTTCGGCGTCTTGGACAGCGTCGTCAATGAAAATGACTTCGCGACGAAGAAGTGCGTCGGTTTGGTTCGGATCGGTGGCTTCAGTTGCACTGGTGGGCAGCAAGTCGTTGATGGTGGCGGTGTTGTCGGCAGCAAGCGTCGAATCCGATGTTATGACCTGGCCATCACTACCGCCAAAATTAGAATCATCGGCGCTGCCGAACATATCGATAATCTCTTGAGGATCAATCTCGATGTCTACGGCATCCGCGCTCATCATGACGCGGTCTTCTAACTGGTAGAAGTCGAAGTTTCGGATGGGACGCTTTGAATTCACAACGGCTGTCTTCTTGCGGAGTGCTGTGCGTTTCTCGGAGCTTCGAAACGGTTGCCCTAGGCCTCACACGGTTACGCCTTCGAATCGTCACAATGCTTCGAAGGTGAAGAATCCACGCGTTGGTTTAGGCAAGATGCAATGGGGTCTATCGGTCGTCGAGAGTCTGTTGATTGCGTGGTTCTTGTTTTGTATGTCGGTTCCCCGGCACGATTTCGGACTGGTAGTTCAGTTGTAGGGATGAATCTGGATAAACACTGGTTGACTCGAAGATCCAAAAACCGGTTTCTGCACAGATTCTGCGCTCCTGAATTACTGGCGACGGATTGCTGGATGGTATGCCCACGTTCATTTCGAATCGAACCGCAATGCGGCGCGCGGCCTGCTGTGTATGCAGCTAGGATGCAACGTCGGCGGGTGCGCAGCGACGAAACGGGCGAAGTGGCTTCGTGATGGTGGGATGAGCCAGCGGCGTAGCTATTTGCTGAGCATATTCTCGATGGAATCGGTTGGGTCGGTTGTCTTGGTGCGGCGGTAGGTGGTCAATAAAGTTGCGGGGTCAAGCATTCGCCAGGCGGGCATAGACGAATAAACCGTCGCCAAGAACATGCCGCCGCGTAGCGCCCACATCAAATATCCGATACTGAACAATCCGGCCGTAGCACCCGCAGTGCCAACTGTGAATTGTCCCAGTAGCGAGCGGTCTTCGTTTGCTTCCTGGAGCTTTTGCCACTGGCTCCAGACGATGGCTTGTTGCAAGTCGACTTGAAGCAGTTGTCGGAGTAGAACCATTTCGAGAGGGCTAACAGCAAATGCCACGTCGACGAACTGATGTCCGGCAAATGTTTGGCCGTTAAATGCGTTCTGAGCAGCCATAGTGAGTGATTCAATCGCCCCTGGCAGTGATGAGGTCGGTAGCGACGAGATCACTTTTTCGGCGTGGTGACTTCGCAATGGCCTTAGATCACTTCGATCGTCGTCGTGATTGTCCGTTGGAGGAGCCAATCGCCCATCGCCTGCCGGTTTGGCGTCACCGTTCGAGTTGCCGCCGCCATTACCGCCGCCGCCAGGCGGAGGTGGGTCGATTGGGTTTGGTGGTCCTCCGCCTCCGCCAGGTACTCCATCGACACGGATGGTCACGGTGATCGTCTGGCTTACCAGAGTTCCGTCGGACACCTGGTATTGAAACGAATCGGCACCAAAAAATCCGCCGTCAGGATCATAGACAAAATGTCCATCGGCGCTCACGGACAGAGTACCATGGCTGGCACCTGCGATAATGATCGGAAATAGTATGTCGCCATCAACGTCGGCATCGTTGGCAAGCAGGCCCGGCGCGTCGACGGTGAGAACTTGATCGGTTCGAAGCGAGTAACTTTCACCGCTGGCCGTAGGTGCTTCATTCACGTCATCGATATTGACGATAATGGTTTGGTTGGTTGACACGTTGACTCCGTCTTCGACGCAAAGGATTAACGTGAAGCTGTTCTGCTGTTCAAAATTGAAACTGGCAAGTGTCGTAATCTGGCCAGAATTTGCATTGATCGCAAATCGTCCGGCTGAC
>JAYVSE010000174.1:0-11903 GCA_043775635.1 Planctomycetaceae bacterium
GAATCGTTAAACCGCGTGCCCAGCGGGCCGCGAGCCTCGCGCGGGGCGTTGCCCACACGGTTTAACGACAAAATCGCCAAGCAAGGTTATTTAATTCTCAGAGCACTAGGATAATCAACGCGGCGAGAGCAACGAATCCCTCACGATGATCAAATTTGTCTCGTGTAGTAACATTTGCCCCTAAAATCAACTTGTAGCGATTAAGGTGGGGTTAAAAAATTTATGGGTTAAAAAATTTGGAGAACGGCGATTGTCGGCTGTGAAAAACCGCAGGTCCATTTTTTAACCCCTCAATTTTTTAATCCGCATCTTGACGGTGCCAATCTTGCCTTACCTAAAAAGTGCTTCGCCCAGCCAGTCATGTGCGAGGGCAAACTTCGGATCGATCGCCGTTGCTTTCTTCAATGTTGAAATTAGGCCATTCAAATCTCCTTCAGCAATCCAGTGTCAATCGCAAATTTTTAACAGCCCAGGGCAAGCCAGCGGCATTCTCTGAATGATCAAGCTTTGGCGTGGACCACAGGACTGCGTCGACGTGGATAAAGCTTCTGGCACATTGGGCAAACGGTGCCGTCGCAACCACGTGCGGTGCAATATTCACGACCGTAATAAATGATCTGCAAATGAAGGTCTCGCCACGTCTCAGGTGCGAAAAGCTGCTTCAGATCGGCTTCGGTTTGTGTGACGTTTTTGCCGCTGCTCAAGCCCCAGCGTTGCGCAAGGCGATGAATGTGTGTGTCAACGGGAAATGCGTGGTGGCCGAACATTTGACTCATGACTACGCTGGCCGTCTTATGACCGACTCCTGGCAATGATTCCAGGTCCTCGAACGTCTGTGGCACTTCTCCGTCAAACTGAGCGATTAATAGATTCGCAAGGCCATGCAAGGCGATCGATTTTTGTGGCGCTAAACCCAATGGCCGAATAATGGCAAGGATTTTCTCAGGCGTCTGCTGTGCCATCGATTCCGGCGTACCGCCAATTTTAAATAGCGAAGGGGTTACTTCGTTTACTTTTTTATCGGTGCATTGGGCGCTGAGCACAACCGCAACGAGCAATGTGAATGCGTCAACGTGAGCGAGTGGAATCGGTGGATTCGGATATAGATTTTCAAGCGTCTGAGCAACTAGCTTGGCTCGTTCTTTTTTGATCATGCCATAAGTCTACAAAATTGCCGGCGGAACAAAATTTTTGTGCGTAAATTGCTTCAACACAAAAAACGGACTGATTAGACGATATTCTCGCGTTACTCGATGCAATTTTCGAGAACAGGTGTCAAACTAGGTAAACCTTGCTGCCCCGTTACACATGCGTGAAGCGGAACAGGCATAACATCCGATGCAACCCCTCGTGCCAATCATTGAATTGGAAAGGCCCGCAACGCGCCAACGCGTTGGCGAGATAGGGCGGAAAACTTGCTCACGGATGTGCGGGGTTCCATGCGACGGTTCATCTCAAGTCTTAGAAAATGCGACCGGCTGCGAGCAAATTTAACTTTGCTACGTAGCCGCGTAAACGCTAAGCATACGAAACAGTTCGCCCTGGGGCTGGCCTTAACCATCACCGGTTGTGCCTTCTCAAATCAGACACTGCTCGCGGTCGAAGCGGACCGCAAGATAGCTGAAAGAGAAACACCAACCGTGCTAGCAAATCGTCGTTGCAAAGGCGCGGTCGTCAATATTCACGGCCAAAAAACAGTTCGGACAACGGCGGCATCCATGGCGGGTGCGAACGGTGAAGGGGGGAAACAAGTCAATGGCATGGGGACCGGGGTCGTCATCGACCCACGTGGTTACGTCATTACCAACTACCATGTGGTTGAAGACGTTGATCAGGTGCAGGTTACGCTGGCCGATGGTTCCAACACAACCGCCGACGTCGTTGCGACGGAGATCAAGAGCGACTTGGCATTGTTGAAGTTGACCGTCAGTAAACCGTTGGAAACCATTCCACGAGGCACGAGCAGCGATCTGATGGTTGGTGAACCAGTGATCGCGATTGGCAATGCGTTTGGATATGTCGATACGGTAACCGAAGGAATCATTTCAGCACTGCATCGCGACGTGCCTGTCAACGATACCCAAGAGTACCACGACTTGATTCAAACAAGCGCTGGGATCAATCCCGGTAACTCTGGTGGACCACTGCTGAATGTTCACGGGGAAATCATTGGCGTCAATGTTGCTGTACGCATCGGTGCCCAGCAGATTGCATTTGCGATTCCGATCGACCAAGCGATGGCGATCGTGAGCGACATGATCAGCAGTTACAACGAAGATCGGTTGTCAATCGGTTTGCGAACCGAAGGTGGACCGCGCGACGGCGATGGTGTTGTGATTGCGTACGTTAGTCCCAATAGTCCTGCATCAAGACAGGGGCTGAAGGCGGGCGACAGTATTGTACGAGTTGCCGATCGAAGCACGAATGATCGTCTCGATTTCGGCCTAGCAATGATTCAGATTCAATCAGGCGAACAATTAAAAATAGAAGTTGAACGAGACGGTGAACTGGTACAGGTTGCGCTGAATATAGATTCAACTCCTGGGTCCACCACAAGCAATGACGCGCAGACGCTCGCTTGGGCGGCAATTGGTGTCAAAGTACAGCCAATTCCCAAGGCAGCAATGCAGCGAATCAACAATCGAAGTAACAAATCTTATCGAGGCGGACTTACGGTTACCGACGTTCGTGTCGGGTCCCCTGCTGAATCGCAAGGTATTCGCCCTGGTGATGTGCTTGTCGGGCTTCACAATTGGTCGACCGCCTCCGTCGCAGAGCTGCAAGGGATACTCAATAAGGTATCCCAACAAAACGCAAGTCAGGGTCAATTCCTGATCGTGCGAAACGACCAGACCATGTTCGGCTACATCCGTTTGGCGGAAACGCCAGGGACTCGCAAACGATAGATACAAGTGGATGCGCGCTGGCGTCCCGGGGCAGGTCACCGTCGAGAAAAGTGATTATGTACGAGTCGGCAACGACTTGGAATCGCTTTGACTTGATCGCGACTCTGCCGACCCAGCCGGCACGTTAGCGCCATCCACCTACAGAGGGACCAGTGTCGCCTTTCGCTCCGCGAAAGAGCGCTCTTTCGCGGAACGAAAGGCGACACTGAAGAACCTACCGGCCAATGCCAAACGCTAGTGGTCCGAGAATTAAATAACCATGCTTGTCGATTTGTCGTTAAACCGCGTGGGCAACGCCCCGCGCGAGGCTCGCGGCCCGTTGGGCACGCGGTTTAACGATTCTTTCAAGCGATATCAATTAGTTCCTGGACCACTAGCGTCGGGCGCTACGGCAGGACGCCCACCGTTGACGGCCCGTGGCTAGCGCCAACGGCTTACTAAAATGATGAAATCCACTAGATCAACAGGCCGCGAGCCGTCCGGTCTCTCTTAAGCTTGTCTCACCGGATGGCTCGCGCCATTCCGCTAAATTATCCTTCACGGCGTTGGAGCAGGCCTTTAGATGCCATCGGGAACGGCATTCAGACCGTCGAAAAACGAACGCTGGGGCTGGATCTCGGCGCTGTTCGTTGCTTATGGCAGGATCGTACGATCGATTCGAACCGCTTTTTTGCCGCGAAAAGCACCTGGACTGGCGTAAAACTTCGGCACACCCTGTACCGAAAACTCCAGCGGATGAGCAACGTCTTTTTCTGTGGCAATGATGTCGCCGACGGCGAGATCGAGTAAATCACCCGTCAGAATCTTCGATCTAGCTAGGGTTACGACGACTTCTACGGATGCCGAATCAACATTGCCACCGATTTTAGCTCGGGTTTCATCCGTCGGTTTCGTACGGCTGTATCCAACCCAGCCGTTGTTGGAAAGCTGCGTATTGAACCGCTCGATGGTGTTAAACGGTATACATAAATTGATCATGCCGCGATTTCGTCCCAACGTAACCTCGAAGCAAACCAAAATCACGACTTCGTTGGGCGGTACGATTTGCACCAATTGCGGATTGCTTTCGACGCTCGCAATCCGAAAAGTCAGCGGGACAATGTTTTCCCAAGCTTCTTTTAGCTGCATAAGAAACGAGGTTACAAGCCTGCCGATGAGTCGATTCTCAATTTCCGTTAGGGGCCTGCGGATCGGCGTCCCTGGCTCGGGGTCGCCACCCAACATGCGATCGATCACCGCATACGATAATGATGGCGAGATATCGAGAATCCAGTTACCTTCCAGTGGCTCCGCAGACAGCACATTGAAACAACTTGGATTGTCGAGGCTAAATACGAACTCGCTATACGTCATCTGATCGACGCTAAGCAGCTTGACCTCCAACATCGTACGGAGCATGCCCGAAACAACCGCACCGAAATTTCTCGCGATGGTTTCATGCAGCGAATGCATTGCCCGCATCTGCTCCTTGCCAACTCGTTCGGGTCGTTTGAAGTCGTAAGGTGTGATCCGCTCAGAGATCACTGCTCGCGGCGGGGTCTCCCTGGGACGCGGTTGCGCTGGTGACGCTGCCGCGACTGGCTCTACCACCGCATTTTGCGGGCTGGTTTGGCCTGATTCCATCGCCTTTAGCAAGCCTTCCACTTGGCTTTGCGAAAGTGCGTCTGCTTCTTCGTCCATGCCAGCTATTCCTTTTCGACCGAGTAAGCGAGGCCGGAAGGCTCACGCGATACCGCTACGGATGCCACCAAAATCATAAAGCACAATGGTGCTATTCTCGTATGTGACCGTCACCACGAACGATGTACTTGTAAGTCGTCAATTCACGCAATCCACATGGGCCGCGAGCGTGAAATTTATCCGTTGATATTCCGATTTCCGCGCCCAATCCAAAGACGCCTCCATCGTTGAACCGTGTGCTGGCGTTGACCATCACGGCGCTGCTGTCGACAAGTTGGGTAAAACGCTCGGCCGCCCGTAAATCGCTGGTAACAATTGCGTCTGTGTGATGGGAACCGTAGTGGTTGATGTGCTCGCAGGCCGCGTCCAGCGAATCGACAACGACGATCGAAATGATCGGCCCAAGGTATTCCTTGCGGTAATCTTGTTCGGTTGCCGGCACCGCGTCATGAATCCACGAGATCGCGCGCTGGTCGGCACGCATTTCGATCCCGTTTTCACGCAGTTTTTCAGCCGCAACGGGCAAAAACATTGCCGCAATCTTTTCGTGAACGACCAGCGATTCTGCTGCATTGCAAACACCCATTCGCTGGCATTTCGCGTTAATGACAATCTTGGTGGCCATGTCGATGTCTGCCGTTTCGTCGACAAATACGTGACAATTCCCATCGAAATGCTTGATAACCGGCATCGTCGCCTCACTTGCCACGCGCCGGATCAAAGCCTCACCCCCGCGCGGAATCGTGACGTCAATGCAATCGTCCATCTTCAGAAAATGTCCGACCGCGTCGCGATCTGCGGTTTGCACAAGCTGCACTGCACCGCTGGGTAATCCACATCGGTCACCGACCCGCTGGAGAATTTCGACAATTTTTTGGCTGCTGTGCGCCGCTTCCTTGCCACCTCGCAAAATCACCGCATTGCCGCTCTTGACGCAGATTGCTGCCGCATCAGCGGTCACGTTGGGCCGGCTTTCATAGATAAAGAACACGACGCCAAGTGACACGCGTCGCTTCAAAATCTGCAAACCGCCCGGCCGCGTAAAACCGTCCATGACTTCGCCCACCGGATCTGGCAATGCAGCGACGTCACGCAATCCATTTGCAATTTGAGCCACGCGGCTGTTGGTCAAGCACAGGCGGTCGATCGCAGCTTCGCTCAATCCAAAACTCGGTGCCGCCGCGACGTCGAGCTTGTTGGCCGCGAGGATTTCCGCGGTCGATTTGAGCAATTCATCTGCCGATTCCAGCAACCAGCGGTTTTTGACCGACGTATCTAACACGGCCAACTGACGCGATGCCGCTTTTGCGTCCAACCCCATCAAGCGGCAGGTTTGGACAAGCTCGTCAGGTAATGAAAGGACTGGCATCAGCGTTAAATTTGATCTTGAGGTTGGGGTTTCAGGAGTGTCTTCGGATTGGTCGTCAAGGTCAACGTGAATCGCTCTAAATATAGACCCACACACTTCAATCGCGAATGCTAGCTTAATGCATCCTTAGCGGTATGGCGTGAGCCGTCCGGTCTCGCTGAGGACCGTTCGATCAATAACTGTCCGGTTTTTGACGTGGGATAGGCTTCCAGCCTGTCATTTTCAATGCGACAGGCTGGAAGCCTATCCCACTAATTGACCGAACGATCCGCTGGGCGAGCCAGCGGGATTTATTCGATCAGGATAGTTTTCGATGGACAACGGACGGAAAATTTTCTGGCCAAATTTGTTGGTGGTTTTGAAAACCAAACGCCGAAGTACTAGGCTACCTGCTAACGCGGGCATACACTGTTCTTGTGGGGTTGAAAAAAGCCCACAACGCTTTGGTTGTAATTCCGGCAGAGGGACCATTATTTAGGGCTCGTCGAGGTTGCTAAAAGGCTAGTGCAGAAGCACGCTGAAACCTCCGCGATTCTCCCAGCGGCTCCGTTTTGCCGCCGCACAATCAAAGCACCTTAAAGCCGGCTTGTGAGAGCGATCTTGCAAGCCGGTTTTTTCGTTGCTGGACTTATTCTATCGCTCATTTTCTATCGCTCATTGCCGATTCGCGTTAACGCTTGCTGAAGCGGACATGACTCGACTGGAACGATCGCGCCACGCCGGTAACGAGCAAGAACGGTGCGGGATATCCCTGCTAACTCACGCCGGACTTCACGTCGCTCGCCTTTGACGCGCGCGATCTTCATGTGGTCATACGAGGTTGTTTGGTGGCGCATCCAGGCGATCACGGCTGATTCTGCTCGTTGTTCGATTGGAATTCGCTCGGTTCGTGCGACGGTGCCACTTCCGATGGGAGTGGCATGATCGGCGACGGCAGTAGCGAGCCTGGTGGCAAGGTCAGCATGTTCGGGCGAAAAATTGAGGAACGAAATGATCGCTCCGCGAAAGTCCTCAACATACGCGGTCTGCTTGCGATCACGTCGGCCAGCGTCGGCAACTTTGCGTTTTGCGTAGGACTCCGTTGAACGTTCTATTTCAAGGGCTGAGCGCGCGACACGGATATTGTCCGCCGGTGCCCAAACTCCACGCGAAAATTTTTTTCGTCCTTTCACCTCCTGCACCGTCCAAGAGGGACCAGCAGCCTTCACCCGACGGGTCAAACCGGCGTCTCCGGGCGGCAGCAGTTCCCAGCCTTCAGGAACCGTGAGCGTCTTTCCGTCTGCGGTCCGCACAGATTCCGCATGGGGTCCTGGGGAAACAACAAGGTTTTGTTGGGACATTGTGGCAATATTGTGAGTTGCGTGAAGTCGGAATGACTTTTTTCCGTCATGGCAAAGAAGGTAAAGTTCCGGATGCAATGCGACCAGTCCACCTCTTTTTTGATCGAGAATATTTTATCGTGCGGTTTTTCTCGACAAAAACTGCTGTTGACGTGGAGCGACTTGAAAGTGACACTTCTCAGTCGCTCGTGGTGAGGTCAAAATGGCTCCGCCGCAAGGATGCAGATACTGATCGAAACTTGCCCGCCACGGGATGGCCGGGTTGACCGATTGGATGGTGGATTGTCGTGCGTGCGACGATCAATTGACGTTGGCCGAAAGGCCTTGGCCCTAGCGAGGAGTTGTCGATTGTCCCTACCAATGGACTTCGACTTGAAAGAGCGGGTGCGAGCGGCGTTTGACATTGTCGACGTCATCGGCAGCCACCTTGAGCTTCGACCACAAGGCCGAGCGTTCGTTGCCTCCTGTCCATGGCACAACGACAAGCGACCTTCATTGCAAGTCAACCCACAACGCCAAACCTGGAAGTGCTGGGTCTGCAACATCGGTGGAGACGTATTCAGCTACGTGATGCAGCGCGACGGCGTCGACTTCAGTGAAGCTCTCAAAACGCTTGCGGAAAAAGCCGGCATCGAAATCAAAGCTTCGGGTAAGGCGAAGCCTCAACCCGGCAGCCCAAACGACAAAGCCGCCTTGTACGCAGCGGTGAAGTTTGCCTCACAAGCCTATTTCGATTTTCTTCAAAACGACAGTTCGCCCGAGACAATTGCGGCGCGAGCGTATCTCGCACAGCGTGGCATTGATGACGACAGCCGCCAGCGATTTCAAATCGGCTACAGTCCCGACCAATGGTCTTGGTTAATCGATACAGCGCGTCAGGCGGGCCACAACCCCGAGGTACTGCGTTCCGCAGGGCTAGCCGTTCAGCGACAAAATGGGCCGGGCCACTACGATCTATTTCGTGGTCGGTTGATGTTTCCCATTAATGATCTGCAAGACCGCGCAATCTCGATGGGCGGCCGAATCATTCCAGGTGGGGATCCAGACAAAGCCGGGGCCAAATATATCAATGGCCCGGAAACGATGTTGTTTAGCAAATCGCGACAACTCTACGGCCTAAACCTTGCTCGCACATCGATTCAAAAATCGGGGCAAGTTCTGGTCATGGAAGGCTACACAGACGTCATCGCCGCGCGGCAAGCCGGTATCGAACCTGTCGTGGCTGTGTTGGGTACGGCGCTGGGTGAGCATCACATTGAAATCTTGCGCCGATTCGTCGATCGCGTCGTGTTGGTACTCGATGGCGATGAAGCAGGTCGCACGCGTGCGGATCAAGTTTTGGAACTGTTCATCGGTGCCAACGTTGATCTTCGCATCATTACACTGCCCGGTAACGCAGACCCCGCCGAGTTCGTTGCTGCGTACGGCCGCGAAGCATTGGAAGAACTCGCCGTCAATGCGCCCGACGCGCTTGACCATAAGCTTACGAATCTTATCGAAGGCATCGACTTAACACGCGACACACATCTGTCCACCACTGCGTTACAGAAAATGTTGGATGTGATTGCTCGCGGTGGCAATCGCAATCAACTTCGTACAGGCCAAATGCTGCTGCGGCTATCGCGCACCTTTGGTTTCCCGGCTGAAGAGCTTCGCGGTCAACTGGATGATCGAATTCAACGCAATTTGCAACGCCCGGTTCCGTCATACGATCGGCTTACGATTCGCGAAGCCGCCACACCGCTTGCGCCCGCTCCGATTCGATTGCAATCGCTTAACGGCGTCGAGCGTGAACTGTTTGAAATCATGATCGAACAACCAGAACTGGCGGCGATGGCACTGGAAGCGATCGATCCTGCTTGGTTGCAAAGTGATACGGCGAGATTGCTGCTTGCCGTTTATCGTGATCTGGAAATCGAAGGCCGAGATCTCGAATTTAACTCTGTCATGATGGCAATCGATAGCGAACCACTGAAAAATCAATTGGTAACACTCGATGCATCGATCCAACGTCGCGCGGACTTTGTTTCACCTCCGCTTGCCGAGCGCTACGCAAGTTTATTGAAACGATTTCAAGCGGCGCAAGCGAAGGTTGATGGAACGCGCAGTTTGGCGCGATTGCAAAACACAGATCTTAATGACGATGAGGCGGCGAAAATCCTCAAAAGAATCATTGATACACAACGTACACAACAAGGACTTCGAACGCCGTAGATGATGAACCGGATCGCTCGATCAATGAGTGGGATAGGCTTCCAGCCTGTCGCGTTGAAAATGACAGGCTGGAAGCCTATCCCACAGTTTGGCTCGAACCCAATCCTGCTGAATGAAGATTTTTTCGGAATGTTGAGCGCGTGATGATAGACCAGAATTAAACTCTCGCTTATACTGACCGTTATCCCAGTTCTTATAACCAAAGGAGACAAGGACAGACTTAGTATCGACCGGTATGTTTACGAATTGTCCCGCAATGATTCGTTATCAATATCGACAATCGATGGACTGCATTTTGAAATCGTCGGGCCGATGTTGAGAAGATCTCTTCGTCGTTCCATTCATACAACGACCGGGTCGCGCATCCATGCATGATGCGCGATCAACAAACAGGAGGTTTGCTATGCAAGTTATGGATCAACAGCTCTCGCACCTAATCGCTCAGGGCTCCAAGGATGGTTTTCTCTCGTTCGACGCTGTCAGCGCCTATCTTCCCGATGAAGATGTGAACCCAGAGAAGCTCGAATCGCTTTTGCTCGCAATCGAAGCCCATGGTATTGAGCTGGTCGAAGCTCCTACGGCCGGGATGCCCAAACCTGCGGCCCCCCAAGTTCGTTGCGATGTCGCCGTAAACGACACTGAGTCGATGGATGAAGACGATATTCCGTCTGCAACGACGGCTGATGCGCCTAAGTCAAGCGACGACCCAATCCGCATGTACCTCAGTCAGATGGCAGAAATTCCATTGCTCAGTCGCGAGGAGGAGATTTCGCTTGCAAAAAAAATTGAGATCACGCGACGACAATTCCGCCGCGCTCTGCTTGAGAACGATTACGCGGTCCGCGCTACGTACGAAACGTTGGTCAAAGTTCATCATGGTGAACTGCCATTTGATCGAACGATCAAGGTTTCTTTGACAGAACGCTTGACCAAAGAGCAGGTCACCGGGCGAATGCCGCATAACCTACGAACCCTGGGCGTGTTGATCGAGCAAAACAAAAGCGATTTTGAAATGCTGGTTCGTAAAAGCACTTCCGAGCGACTGCGTGCTGAAGTCCGCCGCCGATTTATCCGCCGCCGACGCAAGGCGTTGCAACTTGTCGAAGAACTGTCGTTGCGCAGTCGCCGGGTGACACCGCTGCTTGGACAGCTTGAGAAAATCTCGCGAAGAATGAACTTTATCCGTGATCGGCTAAGCCTATTGGGCGCGGACGCGGCCAGTCGCGATGAGGCATCCGATCTCCGCCAAGAGTTGCGCGAACTGATGCTTGTCACTCAGGAGAGCCCAAAGAGCCTGCACAATCGTGTAACCAAAGTCCGTCGCCACTTTGATGTCTATGAAAGCGTTAAGCGTCAACTCAGCAGTGGTAACCTTCGCCTCGTCGTTTCGATCGCAAAGAAGTATCGCAACCGTGGCCTTTCGTTCTTGGACTTGATTCAAGAAGGGAACACGGGACTGATGCGAGCCGTTGACAAATACGAATACCGCCGTGGCTTTAAGTTCAGTACCTATGCAACTTGGTGGATTCGCCAAGCGATCACTCGAGCGATCGCGGATCAAGCACGCACGATTCGCATCCCTGTTCACATGATTGACGTGCTTAGCAAACTCCGCCAGGCTCAAAAGAAGTTAACCCAAGAACTTCGTCGCGAACCGTCGTACGAAGAACTTTCTGAGTTCACTGAAATCAGTATCGAAGAAGTTCGCCGTGTGATGGATATCGGGCGTCACCCGGTTAGCCTTGATCGTCCCGTTGGCGAAGGCGAAGACAGCAGCTTCGGTGAGTTTATTGAAGCCAGCGATGGTGACAATCCAGTCCGATGCGCTGGCAACGGAATGCTCCGCACAAAGATCGAGGAGTTATTGCAAACGTTAACCTTCCGCGAACGTGAGATCATCAGACTTCGTTATGGTCTGGTCGATGGATATAGCTACACACTTGAAGAAGTGGGGCGTATTTTCAAAGTCACAAGAGAACGTGTTCGCCAAATTGAAGCCAAGGCCGTTGCAAAACTTCAAAGCCCAAGCCGAGTACAGCGATTGGACGGATTTTTGAAAGAATCAGCTTAGCGAGCTAGCTGCCGATTGTTGCACCGACCGGGACAAGCCCGACGGCAGCAGATGCAATGTCCAGGTGGGTCAGGGTGACGCGCCCATCCAGCCGGGACACCCGCAACGACAGTTTGCTCGCCCGGGCCGAACGGCGCAGCGCGACCGTGATCGGGGGGTGACCGGGAAGGATGTGCTGGCCCATTTGATCCTTGAATGTGGCAAAGGCTTTGACACTGCCCCAACCTTATGGCAGGGGACGCCGATGTGCCGCAAGGCCGCGCCAGGATTTACCGACACGTTTGAAGGGACTAAACATGCCCAAAGCTGAATGGGGTAAGAAA